>CAZOAX010000339.1:0-2718 GCA_964577735.1 uncultured bacterium | reverse complement strand
TAGCCAACCACCAATTGTCACATGATTTTTGCTTTTCAAGTTGGCCTGAAAATAATCATCATACTCAGAAATTTCCCACTTTCCACTTGCAATAACCTCATTTTTTTCAGCGGCCATATACAAGGCTTGATTTTTTTCATCTTCAATATGCCCAACTACTACCTCGATCAGATCCTCACGTGAAATTAACCCCATAATGGATCCATATTCATCTACGATCAATGCAAGAATATGACTTGCTTCATCCATTCTTTTTAAAAGGGATCTTGCAGAAGTTGTAACGGGAACATAAAAAGGTTTTTGTACATATTTTAGCAAGTCAGTGGGTTTAGCTATCTCCGTCTGATGTTGAAAATACTCCATTGTAGTCATAATGCCTAGCACATGCTCAAGTGAGCCTTTACAAATCGGAACACGGGTATACTCCTCATCTTTAAAAAGAGAGATGAGCTTGGTCAATGGATCAGCGATATCGTAGAACACAATATCTTCCTTCGGCCACATCAATTCCTTTATCGGACGATTGAGGAGATTTAAAAATCCTTCAAGCAACTCAGCTTCACTATGATCCAGAACACCTTGCTTGGTCGATGTTTGGATCACATGTTCAAGTTCTTCTTTCGATATTTTTTCTTCCGGTTTCAAATAGAAAAACATGATGCGCGAAATTGGGGTAGTAATGGAAATAATAATCTTGCGTACCCATTTTAGCGCTCTATTCAAATAATCCAGTGTGGGAGAAACTGTATGAGCGATAGCGACATTATTTTGCATCCCTATATATTTAGGGATGATCTCTCCAAGAACCAGTGTGATAACAAGAGGAACACCCACTTTTAGCTCAAGACCTGCATCAGGTCCGACCATATTTGAAAATACGTTTTGCAGTAAGATATTAACGCATGTATTGATCATGAATACAGTGACAAGCAAATCTCTCGGATGTGATAACATCTCGGCAATCAAACGTTTGACGGGATCTGCATCAGTTTCATAAGTTTTCACTTTATGTGAAGAAAGAGAGAATAGAGCCGTTTCAGCTGAAGAGATCCATGCTCCTGCATAGAGTAGGATCAAAATTAGAGTCAAACTGATAATTGTATATATTTCCATTCAATTGGCTTTAGGAAAATAAATTTTAACCTGTCCTTCAGGAACAAGTCCTAGTTCTTTTTTCAGCACCATTTCTATCCATGCGGGATCACTTTGACTATTGATCTGCCGAGTTAAATATTCCTTTTCAGCAACAACATTCTTCAATTCAAGCTTAAGGCTTGCAAGTTGCTTTTCAAGAATTTCGCCCTCATTTTCCAGTTGTTTTAAAGATATCTCTAAAATGAAAAAAACTGCAGTTATAAAGCAAAAAGTGAAAGACCATCTTTTGGCTATATTCATCAAATTTTTTTTCATATTTAAAATATGCCTTATCAATCGTTTCCTTGTCAAAAAAAGCTCACTTAAGATAAAACTCTTTCAACAAGAGGTTTCCCAATGATCAAAAATATTCTATTTTCCGGATTGCTATTTGTTTCTCCGCTTGCGCTAAGCGCCCATTGCCAAATGCCGTGCGGGATCTACCATGATAATATGGTATACGACCAAATCGATCAATTCGTTGAAACGGTTTATAAAGGAATTAGCGTACTCAATGATAGTAAATTCAGCACGCCAAGAGAAAGAAATGAATATATCCGTTGGGTCGGTGAAAAGGAAAGCTTATGCAGTAATACTGCTGAGCTGATTATGACCTATTTCCTTCAGCAAAAGATCAAACCAGGTGAAAAAGACACGGTAAAAAGACTCACTAGTGCTCACAATCTCTTATTTCTCCTTGTCGCCATCAAGCAAAACACAGATCTTGAGACCGTGAAACAATTCAACGGTGAATGGGAGAAATTCAAACTCATGTTCCACCGTGTTGGCTATGAATGCGAAATGGAAAAGAAAACATTTGAGCAACTGAAAGCGCTAAGAGATGCGCAAGGTGCTGAAGCTAAAGCTGAACATGAAAAGGATCATATCGACTTTACAAACGACGCAAAAGAGAAGCCAGCAGGTACTTCAGCAAAATAATTGGATGCTTTAAAAAAAAAGCGCCTACCATTTGCCATGTAAATTCATTCAATGGCCGCTTGATGATCTTATCAGGATTATCAAGCGCCTCTTTCAGCCAGACCACATGCAGAGGAAAACAAAGAGGAGGAGGGCTCTCCGCATCAAAAAATGCCACTTCAACAGACTCTTCACTTCCATTCAAATGGCCTGATAGCACATCACAAAGAAATACATGCGTATCACGAGTCCAGTTGCCAGTAGGAGAGTAATGCGCTGTTTTCCGCTCAATTTTAACAACAAGACCGCTTTCCTCCAGCACCTCTCGAGTGACTGCAGTTTCAGGCGATTCTCCCTCATCAATTCCGCCTCCGGGAAGCACCCAAACTGGCACATCATGCCGTTTCACCCATAAAAAAGAATTCTCCTTTATTGGGTCTTTCACTAAGGCGATTGCTGCATCTTGCACGTGAATTCCTTTTATACTTGACGAATATATCATAAAAGAATTAGGATATTGCTTCAAGACATCGCCCAGATGGTGAAATTGGTAGACACGCCGGATTTAGGTTCCGGTGGCGCAAGGTGTGTAGGTTCGAGTCCTATTCTGGGCAAGCTAACCGAGTTATTCGAAAGAGTAACTCGGTTTTTTTGTGCCCAAATTAA
>CAZOAX010000338.1:0-2722 GCA_964577735.1 uncultured bacterium | reverse complement strand
GCGATCATCTGCTTTACAAGCGGCTTAATTTCTTCAATGTTTTCAACAGATGCTGCTTTTTTTCTTAAAACGGGATTGCCATAGTAGGCAAGTGGCAAGATATTAAATTCTTCGACAGGAAATAGCTCCGGAACATTTCCTTGTTCAAGCTTTCCAGATAAATAATACCATTTGTTCTTAATCTTTTCGAAATAGCTCTTCTCCGTAAATGTGTCGTCATGCTCCCCTTCAAGAATATGAGCTGTAAAGGTCACCGTTGCCATCGGCCCTTTTTCTTGAAAGTCATGGATGTCCAACTGCTTAAAAACCGTATCCCTTGAAAAGCGCTTCAAAATCCCCCGCTTCCAATTGAAAAGGTTATCTGAATATTGGGGGTTGGCAGGATGGGTCGTCGCGATAATATAGTCGGCATTATTCATCGCGTAGGCAGAGTAGCGCGAACGCATCAGTTGAAGCGCATTTTCAGGCAATTTTCCTATATGGAAAACCTGGCAGCACTCTTCATATTTTTTTCCACTGGAGCAAAAGCATGGTGTTATCATACCCTCATTTTACTCCAAAACCCATTAATAAACCACTGGCCACTCAAATAACTTGCCCGTGCTCATAGTTCATCTTAAGGCAGTTAAATGCTAGACTAAAAAATAAACTGCCGGCGCAACTTCGCTCACTAGAGCCTAAAGAATACGCCTTCGAATCCCTTAGTGCGAAATAACAAATTCATTTGAAAAAATAACAATAGAGTAGAGGTGGGTTCCCCCACCCCCCTCGTCAAACCGTACGTGCGGATTTCCCGCATACGGCTTACTTATAAACTCTCGCTTTAGGCATTCACATGAAATGCGCGTTTTGTTAACTGACTTATTCCCAATATTTTGATGTATTCCCACCACGACTGCTCCTTATTTGGTTTCTTGAAACCTTTTTGAGATCGTCTTTGCAGGAACCTGTACATTCGAGACATTACATGGCAGTTTAATTTGTTGAACGCTTGGCCAGGATGTCCTAATTTAAAGTAATTACCCCATCCTGTGAGAAATTGGTTAAGTTCTTTCACGATTTGCTTTACTGGCTTGTATCCATTCTTAGAGCTCGTGATTTCACTCACCTTTTCCATTGCCTTCTTAATACTCTTGTTTGAGGGAGTTATAAGACACATACTCACGTGCTGCCTGCGTCTTACAGGCACTCTTTTAAACTCATACCCAAGAAATTCTAATTTGGCTTTTGCCTCGTTCATTCTTACCACCCTTGTCTTCTCTTGATTGACAGTTAGACCGAATCTGGTCTCTAGAAGACTTTCTACCCATGATACTATTGGTTTAGTTATGTACCGTGCCATGATAACAAAGTCATCTGCGTACCTTACTAATGTCGCTTTAGCTTTCGTACCAGGCCCTTCTTTCCCGTGAAAAGTCTTGTCAAACCAATGCATATATAGATTTGCAAGGAGCGGAGATATGACTCCACCTTGCGGTGTTCCTTTATCATTGGCTTTCATCGCTTTTCCAGGCTCCCAGATTGGTGCTTTGAGCCATTTATCTATTAGTTTAAGAATTTGCCGATCTGCTATTCGCATTTCGAGCGCTTTCATTAAGTTATCATGAGGAATTGTATCAAAATAGGCTTTCAGATCCGCATCATAAACCTCTAGTTGCCCTTTCACAATTGATTGCTTGATGGCTCCTATCGCTTGATGCGCAGATCTTTCCGGTCTAAACCCATATGAACAGTCTAGAAAGTCCTCTTCAAATATCGGTTCTAGGATCAACATTACCGCCGCTTGAACCACCCGGTCTTTTATTGTTGGCAGTCCGAGAGGTCTTAGCTTTCCATCACTTTTGGGTATATATACCCTCTTCACTGGTTTCGGATAATATCTTTTGCTCTTAAGTTCTGCTTGGATTCCTCTCAGAAAATTTACTGCGCCTTCCTTTTCGATCGCTCGAATCGATAGTCCGTCTATCCCTGGAGAGCCTCCATTGCGTTTCACCTTAAGCCATGCTAGCCATAAGACATCTTCTTTACATATGTGGTGGTATAAAGTGTAAAACCGAAAGTTCGGTTCTAGTTTGGCCTTTTGGCCTAGTTTCGCTCTTAGATCAGTGATTCCAAGAATTTCTTGTTCCGTTTTAGTTTCCAATCGGTACACCTTTCTAGTTTAAAACATGTTTATAATAGAGCCCCTTCACTCCCTGAACATTACTCCAGTTCATCGCTACTACAGGCTCCTCTGACTTCCATTTGAGCCGATTGGTGGTTATGTATTCCCACTTCTCGTTTTACTTATCCTTATTCTTCGCTCTGCCTTGTCTTCGCTCACAATCTCTTAAGGTATAAATCTCATAGGATCTCCCAAGTTCCTAGTCAAACTTTCCTTGCGCGCGCCTTCCTTTTAACCCCGGCAGCTCCTTGAATTGCATTTACCTAAACTTCATTCAAGATAGTAGACTTCACCATTATCCGCAGGCTGGTCAGCTGCAAAATTTCTGTAACGAGGCCACATCAGATTCACACTTTCGTATTAGGGCTCACAAGTTCGTTCATTAGGGCTTTAAGCGTAGGGTTACCCCATTCACCTACCTAATGTTCTACATGATTATTTAGGCACTTATCATGGTTAACTCCTTTCATTTAACGAGTTTGACCAAGCTTCGCTTGGCGCACGGATATGCAGGATCGCCTACGGCGGCAGGATACGCACGATAATCACCTTAAAGAA
>CAZOAX010000337.1:0-2726 GCA_964577735.1 uncultured bacterium | reverse complement strand
TAACAGGGTTATACGCTCCCCATCGTAAGCTGAAGCATGTAGGCTGGCGCTAAAAAGAGCTTTTTTAAGTAGTAATTTAGTATTCTCTTTACTTTCTTCAGCAATGATCGAATTGTCACTTCCAAATTGAACGATTCCCTGCTCTGTGCCGGCATACTTTTTGTCTTGCAGATACAAGGCGCCATCTTTTTTCGAAACTGCGACACTTCCGGGAAAGTTAACTCCCTCTTTTTTCAATAGAGAGATTGCTTGATCAAGAAGTTCCGGATCATCAAAAATGACATCTAATGCAGCCATTTCAGCCATTTCAAACTCATCTAATCGAACTTGCATCTGTCTCGCTATTTCATCTAATACCGGCCGCATATGCTCCGGAGTAAGCATCGTTTTAGTTCCATATTGAGTTTCTCCCCGCTTAAGCGTTAATTTCCCCCCATCTCCCTGCTCTTGAACAGTAAGCTCTTTAGCTCCATGAATGACCTTGTAAGTTTTTCCATCGACAACGATCGGATCTTTAAAAATTTCTAAATCCGGATTTAAAGACTTCAAGCTCTTGTAAAGATCTAGAAGCCCTTCACGTTGCTTAATAATGGGTTCAACTTCCTTTACTCGGTCTGCATATTTTGCACATATTTCATTGAACATCGGTAGGTAGTTTTCAGGTAGTCTAGTTCTAAAGTCAATTGATAAATTACTCTGATCTTCCCGATTTTTTAAGAGAATCGTGCTACCATGCTGTTCTAAAAAATAGGTTTTGCCCTCGTGAACAAATTCCTCACTGAAAATAGGATCTGTTGGATTCTCTCTTAGCAGACCTTTATAAGCCTTGATAAATTCATCTCTTTGATCATTTTGTCGATTAATTTCATTCACTCTGTGGCCAACTTCAACCCTAAACTCATCCATTACTGCCGCGAAATGGGGAGGAATAACACTTGATCTTCCATTGTACTTGACTCTTCTCTCTGAAAGCTCCAAAACCTCACCATTACCCATTATTTTTAATCCTGAATTCGTCCTTTCAAAGGAGTAACTCACTCCATCGACCTCAATTTGTCTTGAAAAAATGGGATCTAAAGGAAATAATGGATTACATACCCTAATGAATTCTGCACTTCTCACGCTCGCTTGTCTAAATAATTCACGATCTTGCTCAATCAGATCCCATCTTTCAACAACCCTTCTTTGCAATTGTTCTAAAACCGGCATAAAGTCAGCAGGTATAGTCCGTTTTGTATATTCATAACTAGTCAGACCATTCTCAATTCTTAAGTGCCTATCAAAGCCAGCATACCCTTGCTCTTGTATTTCAATCGTCGGATTAGAAGTTAAATAATGTTTAGAAAACTTAACAGAATAAGTTTTGCCATCTACTTCAATAGGATCGGATAAGGCAGGATGATCCTTCATTAAGCCATATAATCTTTCGTATAGTAAAACAACCTCATCTCTTTTCTCATTTTGCAGTCTGATTTCATTCTCTCTGCTAGCTATCCGCGCATATAAGGCATTACATACAGGTAACAAATCCTCAGGAATAGTCCCTCTCCTACTGTATTCCAAGGAGAGATCGTCAGGTTCAACTCTCAGCAGCCCCTCACTCTCATTTATCGGTTCTTTCTGTATGGTCATGTACTTAGAATAGATTGAGAGAGAACAACTTACCGCATAACTGACCCCATCCACGACGATCGGTTCTGATAAAGCAGGATCGTGAGAATCTAAAAGTCTAAGTGCACGGAAGGCCTCGCTTCTATTACGCACTTCCTCATTGATCTGATTGCATTCTGCCTCAATTTCATCTAAGCGATCTGCAACTCTTCTTTGCAGTTCATCTAAAACAGGCGCATGACTACCAGGTATTACACTTATCTGATTGCTAAAGCTATCTCTAGGGCCATACTGAGCGCTTTCTTGCGTGAGTTGTAGCTTCATAGGCATAAAACTTTCAAATGATCCAATACTAATGTGGACGCTGTCTGAAAAACGATCATTAGTTATCGCAATGGAATAAGTTTTGCCCTCCAGGACAACTGGTTCTGATAAAATAGGATGTTTGGGTGAAAGATCATAAATTTTTTTATAAAGCTGAACAACCTCTTCTCTCTTTACACTATTGACATCCCCCTCATTTACTCGTTTGGTCAACTCAATGTCAATTTCATTAAAAATAGAAACGGCGTGGTTTAAGATCCCTTTAAACTTACGAATCTCGTCTGGAGCATGATCGGACCTAATATGAGTCGCCTCTCCATAAGACCCATTGTCCTTGTCCCAAATCAGAAATTCTTTGCCGTTTCTTTGCCATTCAACAACAAATGTTCGATCACCGCTTTTGACCTCAAATGGAGAACTAAAGTAATTATCAAAATTTTCGGTATTATTTCCGATGTATTCTAAAAGTTTTGGCTTAGCTAACTTATCTAACTTACCCTCTAATTTGGTGAGACGCTTAAGATGTGTTCCAGTGAAAGAACCACCGAATAGGCGATGTATAAATGTTAGGAACCGGTATCCGGCTGTACCTTGCTTATATTGGACCTTTGCCTCCTGCTCGACACTTTTAAGCTTCCCAACAAAAGCATGGATATCTTTAATGTCTTTTTCACTTAAATTTTCGTGATTTCTCAAAAGGCTTTGTGCATTTTTATAGAGCTCATGGAAAACAACTTTCTTTTCAGAATCCTCATACTTGATCGTGAACCTTCGCCCCTGAGTTCTTCCCT
>CAZOAX010000336.1:0-2728 GCA_964577735.1 uncultured bacterium | reverse complement strand
CACCATGCAGAATGGGAGACACCTGATCGCCTCGTCTTATACTTTAATGAGCATAAATATATTTTCCCTAAGGATTTTGCCCTGACTTCTACAGGGGCACCGTTCTTTTCTGTCGCTGGTTGGTCCTTGAATCCCTTTCGCTCTTTGGATTGTGTATACACTGTCCTTGATGGAGAACTTTCCAGTTTAGAACGTGTCTTATTTGAGCTGGCTTGTCAAAAACCTTTCACCCCTTTGTCAGAGTCGTTGAAACAAGTGCTTGTGGAGCATCTTTTATCCGGCAAGCAAATAGATCTATCTCTTTTCCATCCTTGGATACCTCAGCAGCGTGGATGGGTTCCGGCCATGATCAAATACTCCCTCAGGCACGGGCTGATCCTTTGGAATGGCTTAAAAGGTAAGATGGATGTAAAGATAAAAGAAAAGACGCTTGAAGAAATTGTCCTTATTCTTGCTTCTGAAAGACCCAACCAGGCGTACGCCATATTAGATCAAGAATATACACCTTTAAGACAAAAGTTCTTAAAAATCCTAATTGAAAATCCCTTACTAAGTAAATACACCTCTCAAATCATCTTTGAAGAGCTTAAAGATTCCCAAGACATTAAAGTTCTCAAAGATCTTGATCGTTTAGAAATTTCAGAGGAATGGTTCTTTAATTCAAGCCCTTGTAAAGAACGGATAGAAGCATTCTATCAACATACTAAGAATATAAAAGTTCTCGTTAAATGGTTGTCATTAACCCAAGATCTTTCCGTCTTGCTAAAGTTTAAAAACGATCTTAAATCGGCCCCTGAATCCTACATCAGCCTCATCAAACTTTTCCATCTTCCGGATTTAGCTAAAGAATGGATCGGCTCGTTTCCTCTTAAAGAAAGGCTAGATCAAACCCTTTTATTCTTTGTGGAGTATAACCAAAATGAATACCCACTACTGGAAAACATTTGCTCTCTACCTGGCCTCGATGAACAAAAATTACTGAAAATCCTCTTTCAAAAAGGATTTCCCGTATATGCTGATCATTCTTTTTCAAAAATGATCTCTTTTTTAAATGGTGATTCCCCAAAAATAGAGATCTTGAAAATGCTAAATCCTTGTAATGAAAAAGAAATTGCCCTTCTAAAACGTTATTTGGAAATGAATTTAGATCTTTCCTATGATTTTATCCCTCATTGCCAAACAAGCGAAAATCCACTACTTCACAAACTTGCTTTAGAGCATTTGATCTATTTAAAGAGCCATAAACCAGACGAACGATTTGATCCACTTTGGCTGCTATCTTTGAACTCCTCTTCACCTGATGACCTGATCCCTTTTTTCCAAAATCGAAAATGGGTGGAATCTGTTTATGGGCCTGATGCTGAGACCCAAACGCAAGAATGGGGGGAAACAGTCCTGAAAAAGTGCGCCACTGTCCAAAATATCTTATCTCGTAACAAACTCGTCTATACTCCTGAAAAAAGGCTAAAAATTTTTCTGGAATCGATCTATAATGAAAAGCTCGAGAAAGATGATATGATCTTGCCTTACTTCAAAATAATAGGCTCAACATTTCTCATCTCCCTTCAAAAAAAAACTGATGATAGGCTTTATGTTTTTGGAAAATTCATTCAGCTGCTTCAGTACACGTCACATGATACATTTACTAGTTTTATAGAAGCATTAGGCTCTATTCCTCTAACAGAAGCATTAGACTCTATTCCTCTAAAAGAAATTAATTCCTATTTTTTGCAAACGATGCCACTTAGAGATTTTGCGACGCGTGAACTTTATGATGAGTGGAATGATAAGAAGCAGAAAATTCACCAAGATTGTGCTGAAGCAAAGGACCCTTTTGTTTTAAAAATCTTACCCTATGAAACAGCTAAAGCCTGTATTGATTATTCCCGTAAATTCCAATTGATCGCAGAGCAGTTCATAGAAAATCGAGCATCCAAAAAAGAATTCCAAGAAGAAGTACGAGAACTAGTTTTATTGATAAATAAAGAATTAGGGTCTCAGAAACTAGAGCTAAATGAAGACCCACGTGCGGTGTGCATCCAGAACCTTTTTTTTCTATTGAAAGCTAAAGATAAGAGAGAGCTCGCCTATGAGGCCTTTATGTATCTACTTCAAGGGGAAAATCAACCGCAGATCATCGAAGACTTATTTAAGTATCTTATTATTAGAAAAAAAATGGAAGAAAGGGTCTTTTCCCAATTTAAGCAAATTGAAAAAACCGGTTATGATGATTATCTTAATAGTATTGGTCATTGTATTTTAGATCTATCTAAAGCATATCTTCTACCAAAAAACTCAGGAACGGATCCTATCCGAGATGCTTTTGAAAGTGATTCCTTAGAATTAATCGATCGAATAAACCTGCAAAGTCTCTTGATCGACATATTGGCAAAATACCTTCCAGATCATCAAGATCAAGCCACATACATCAGAAGCTACATCATTTTTGAAAAAAAGTTGCTGATTGAAAAGGACGTAGAGATCTATCTTCAAAAAAGAATAAATTTACTAAAATCAATCGTCAAATCATTACCTACAGAAAAACAGATGCGTGAAGTCAAGTTGCTCTGCGATCTTGTTCAATTATTTCCTAGCGAAAAACAAGATACTTACATTCGTTATATACAAACCTCCTTATCCATCACCATCAATATCTCATTTAAATGATCCCACTCGTTAATGAACATCGCCAATTAAAACATACAACTCATTCGCAGCCGAGAGCTGC
>CAZOAX010000335.1:0-2743 GCA_964577735.1 uncultured bacterium | reverse complement strand
GCCGCAATTCCTATTCCATGATCAGTAACTTTCAAAAGGGCCACATCTCCTTGCAACTGAGTTGAGATATGAATCGGTTTTCCATTCCCATATTTGATCGCATTCGTAACAAGATTTGTAACGACCTGATTCAACCTGCTACGGTCCCATTCGCCCCAAATTTCATTCTGGCAATCCGTGACGATTTGATTAGAATGTGAACCACTGTCGTGAATTGAATCGACTATTTCTTTTACGACTTGATTTAAATTTACTATTTCCCAATCCAACATCAGCTTTCCCGAGCGGGCCCTTGTCGCGTCCATGAGTTCATCAATATGGTTTGTCAATCTACAAGCGATAGCTTTGCATCTTTTCGCATAGAACACTAACTCATCGGCTAAAACTTTCGGATCCAATGCTTCTTCGGTGGTATCGACCATAAGATCCAAAAATCCCTGTAACGTCGCCAACGGACTTCTCAACTCATGAGCCGCAATGGCGAGGAACTCTTCGCGCTCTCGGGTTGCTTGCTGAGCGATTGATTTGGCCTGCCGCTCACTTTCAACTAAACGATCTCGTTCCATTTCAATTTTTTTTCGGGCTATGCTGTAATTGATAACTCTTGCGAGCAATCGGCTGTCAAACTCACCTTTAACTAAATAATCTTGCGTTCCTGAATACAGGGTTTTAAGTGCGAATTCAAGATCGTCTCGGGCCGTGATAATAACAATAGGAATTCCATCTGTGAATTCCTTTATGGAATTTACAGTACTTACTCCCACAGAATCAGGCAGGGTAAGATCAAGGAGGACTACGTCAGGAGACTCCGTTTGAATCTTTTCAATACCCTCTTTTAGACTCTTGGCAGCCAACATTGTAATAGGCTGTGAATTTATTGTCAGCCCTTCCCTTAGGATCTCAACATCTCCTGGATTGTCTTCAACATACAAAACCTTTAAATTTTTCCGAGATTGTTCAATGGAAATCATAATCAAAAAGCCTTTTGAATAGCCTTCGCCAGCATGCCGGCTCCAAGCTTTTGCTTTGAAATAAATCCTTTTGCCATATTAGAGACGTCATCTTCAGGCTGCACGGACTCCGCGATATGGTCAGAAAGAACAACAATTGGAATTCCAGGGGCAGCCTTGTGAGTCCGCAAAAGCGAATCCAAACCCACACTATCTGGCAAGTTCAGATCAAGCAAAATCAGGCTAAACTTGTTACTGTTCAATCCCAAAAGGTCAATTGCCGAACCCAAATGATCCGTCACAGTCAATTTTAGCGGAATGCCTTCGCCTTTGATCAATTCACGGATCAATTCGACATCTCCTGGATTATCTTCTATCAAAAGTGTCTCTTGCTCCTCGCCTTTGCCTAAGGGCTTTTTTTTGTCTCTCATGCTTACCGATTCTGGCCCTTGAAACCCCCTTGCAACAGCTTGCTTCTTCGATGCTGAATCTACTTGGGACATTGAGTTTCCAGATTCCTTGGGAAGCCGAACCTCTTCGAACCAATAATCCCCAAGCGAATCGATCATTTTTTGAAATCGATCGTATGTTACCGGCTTCAAAATATAGCTTGATGCTCCTTCTAGGTAACTCGTGTCGACATCCAACTCAGCTTCAGAACTTGTCAATACAACAACAGGAATGTCCTTCAGTTTAGAATCATTTTTAACTTCCTTCAGCACGACCCGCCCATCCTTAATTGGAAGAGTGAGATCCAGAAGTATTAGGTTGGGGCGTTTGGCATTTTTATATTCGCCACGTTTGTTCAGGTAGTCCAAGGCATCGATCCCATTTGAAACTACTGAAAGGGCGGAGGGGATTTTGTAATCCCTCAAAGACTCTCGAACTAAATCGATGTCACCGGGATTGTCTTCAACTAAAAGGATGCGTATTGGTACGGCGGAATCCATGGGTTTCCTTTCTGAAAGTGTTGACCTTGAATGTTTTTTGGAATTGTAAAATGAAACTGGCTGCCCTGGTCTGGAATCGACTCGACCCAGATTTTGCCACCATGGCGTTCCACAATTTTTTTACAAAGGGAAAGTCCAATGCCAGTTCCTGGGTAATCTGAGCGGGTCTGCAGTCTTCTGAACGGCTTAAAGATCTCTTTTGCAAAAGCCTCTTCAATTCCGATTCCGTTATCTGAAACGATAAACTCCCATTCCGAGGGACTTCCCTTAGCAGAAATGTGTACTTTTGGCTTACTTCCCTTTTTCTGATACTTAATGCCATTATCAATCAAATTCTGAAAAACCTGAACAGCGAGGGCTGGATTTAGAAAGAGAGTAGGAAGTTCATCATGAGTTATTTCAGCTTCCGTTTTTTTAATTTTTGTTTCGAGTGATTGGAGGGCTAAATTAAAAACCTCTTCTGATTCAACCTTTTCAGGATTCAGTTCAACCCTCCCGGCCCTAGAAAACTGTAGCAAAGCATGGATCAACTCACTCATCCTCTCGGCACCATCTTTCGCATAATAGAGAAAAAGCTTTTCCTTTTCATTTAATTTTTCACTTATTCTTTTTTCTAAAAGTTCAAGATAACTTGTGACCATACGAAGTGGTTCTCTTAAATCGTGAGACGCTACGAATGCAAACCCCTCTAAATCCTCATTTGAGCGCATCAAGTCGCCTGTCAACGTGTCTATTCTTTCCTGATTTTTTTGAGATTAGTGATATCACGCGTGACTTTAGAGAAGCCAATTATTGATAAACGCATAAATATAAACGTATCTTAGGCAAAAAAATTGGCTGGGC
>CAZOAX010000334.1:445-2751 GCA_964577735.1 uncultured bacterium | reverse complement strand
TGCATCATGGCTTCAAAGGTAAAGGTCTTTTCAGCACCTGGAAACCGTTCACCAGGTGATTTTTCACCCAAAATAACTGGCAATGCAATTGTGTCTTCAACAAGCTGACGATACACTTCCAGCATCTTCATCGTTTCTTCAAGCGCTTCTTCAGCTGATGCATGGGCTGTATGCCCTTCCTGCCATAAAAACTCAGCGGTGCGAAGGAAAATCCGTGGGCGCATCTCCCATCTGACCACATTGGCCCATTGGTTGATCAATAAAGGAAGGTCTCGATACGACTCAATCCAGCGGGAAAAGGACTCCCCAATAATTGTTTCAGAAGTAGGACGCACAATCAATGGCTCTTCCAATTCACCTGATGGGATCAACTTTCCGTCTTTTAATTCCAAGCGATGATGTGTCACAACAGCGCATTCTTTCGCAAAACCTTCGACGTGCTTGGCTTCTTTCTCTAAATAACTTAAGGGGATAAATAACGGAAAATAAGCATTTTCATGCCCGGTTGCTTTGATCTTATAGTCCAGTACATTCTTAATTTTCTCCCAAATCCCATAGCCCCAAGGCTTGATGACCATGCACCCTCTCACCGGAGAGTTTTCGGCCATATCGGCTGCCTGGATTACTTGTTGGTACCACTCAGGATAATCTTCTTGCCTTGTCGGTTTGATCGCTGTCTCTTGTTTTCCACTCATTTTTCACCTCATGTAGAGACACAGTATAATTAAGTAGAAAAGAAATTGCAATCGATCACCCCTTTTAAGGAGTTGCAAGTGTAAAGACGCTTCCCTTTCAATTGATCAGGTGTAACTTTGACAAAACGCACCTCTTTTTTAGATTGGATCAAACGCTCTTGCGTCAAACCTTCATAATAAGGCAAGGAACGGTCCATGAAATAAAACACATCGTTTTCTTCAAAGAATACATTACTAAAAGCCCCTTCAAGCACATAACCTTCATGGTTGACTGTCAGGACTTCATCACAACCTTGTTCTTTAGCGTAAGTGTGGAGGGTCAATTGATCAAGGTAGGACAGAGACTTAATTTTAGGATTGAGACGTTGAAATGGGATGGGGTAGACGCAGATTTTTTGAGGACCTTTTGGTGGCATATAGGGTTGTATGGACAAAACGGGAGTTCCTTGAACCCACTCCTGTAAATTCAAGCGTTCCTCTGCAACAATGGCGATTTTAAGGCGCCAAATACCAGTTTTCTCAAATTCAGGAAGGCTCAGAATATGGCAGTGAATGTGCATTTTTGCACATTCATCTTGGAGTTTTTGCAAATGCGCGGAAAGATAGAGCGGCACGCCATCTTTTACAAGAATAGTTCTGAAAACCCCATCTCCAAGCAGATTAGACAACGGGACGTCTTCGTTTACGCGTGTCTTTGATCTCCAATATCTTGTAGATCAGCTCATCAACTGAGAGGTCTGATGTATCCAGAATAAAGGCATCATCTGCTTTCTTTAATGGCGAATTGGCACGTGTTGAATCATATTCATCACGAGCAACAAGATCTGCCTGAACTTTTTCCATCGTCAGATCCTGGCATTGGTCTGGATATTTTGCTTTCATCTCTTCAAAACGTCTTTTAGCCCGCACATCCGGCCTTCCGGTCAAAAACAGTTTTAAATCAGCATCAGGGAACACAACCGTGCCCATATCCCGTCCTTCAAAAACAGCATTCACACCGACACTTAAACCCCGTTGCAGCTCGACAAGCTTTTCCCTGATTGTAGGATTGGCTGAAATGCGGGAGACTTGAGAAGTCACTTCATTTTGCCGAATTTTGTCCGTTACATCTTCATCGCCGACAAAATAAAACCGGTCGCCTCTCTTAATCTTGATCTCGAATTCAAAATTCTTCAAAAACTGGTCCAGCTCTTCCGGATTATCGATATTGACGTTGTTTTTCAAAATGGCGTAAGCCAAAGAACGGTACATCGCGCCGGTATCGTAGTAAATATATCCAATAGCAGCAGCTAGCTTCTTGGCAAGTGTACTTTTCCCTGTCGCAACAGGCCCATCAATCGTAATAATCATGTGTCACTCATCTTTATTTTTTTATTCAACACAGAGACACAGAGACACAGAGGCACAGAGTGGGTATTTTTCTCTGTGTCTCTGTGTCTCTGTGCCTCTGTGTTGAGTTTTTCATCAGCGCTTAATCAATAGCTCTGTGTTGAATATTAGATTACAGCTTGGAAGCAGTCAATTTTAAAAACATGTAAAGCAAGGGGGCCGTGAAAACAAGGGAGTCCACCATGTCGAGTATGCCACCAAGGCCGGGCAATTTATTACTGT
>CAZOAX010000334.1:0-435 GCA_964577735.1 uncultured bacterium | reverse complement strand
CTCCACTGTCCCGCTTTAAGAGAGACTCTGAAAGATCGCCGATCTGGGCAACAATCGTCATGAGAGCGCCAAACCAAAGACTTTGCAGGGAAGAGCTGAAAAGAGGTACATCAAAATACTCGATGGAGATCTTGTGTAGGACATAACTTGTCAAGGTTCCCAAAAGAAAACCCGCAACGGCACCTTCCCATGTCTTTTTGGGGCTGATGACAGGTGCAAGCTTATGGCGGCCGAGCTGTTTTCCACAAAAATAGGCACCAATATCGGTCATCTTAGTCACAAGGATCAAATATAGCATCCAATATCTACCATAATCGATGTCGATCAGGAGCATCGAACTTAATGGGACGGTGAGATACATGATTCCAAAAACAGTCAAAGCCAGGTTGATCAACGGACTGATGCCTGTAAAAAAGTAAAATATAAAGGCTGAAA
>CAZOAX010000333.1:0-2762 GCA_964577735.1 uncultured bacterium | reverse complement strand
ATAAGACATCTTGCGATGCTGCAGACGATCAAAAAAGCCGCAAACGATCAACGGTTCCTTTGGAGTTTTCCGACGATTTTCGGAAGTCTGATCATGAGCTTGCTCTTGACATTGATGAGCTGGATTTATTTCAAAATCAATTACCCTCAATTGAGCGCCTCAAATCGTAAATTATTTCTGATTGTTGCCATTACCCTTCTTACCCTTGGATTTGCAAAGGCCACAGAATTTTTCTTGGTCAACTCCAACTCGCATCTATATGAATGGGTCAGATATCCTCTATTTGTTCCATTTGCAGCCATATTGCTTTGCAGTTTATTGAATCCTGGTGTGGCCACATTTGCAGCAGGATTCCTGACAATTCTTTTGACAATGACACTTGTGTTTGACTCGCAAGGGTTTATGATCATGAATCTTTCAGCTGCAATTATTGCGATTTTAACTACGCGCAGCTTGAGACGAAGGAAGGAAATTTTTATTGTGTGCGGTAAGGCGTGGCTTGCATGTGTCGCAGTTTCCTTGTCGATTCATCTTTATACAAATACATTCTGGAAATCGGTTATATTTGGTGATGCGATCAGTGCGGCTGTATTCTTGCTTTTGACGGCTATTTTAGTTGTGGGGTTAATGCCACTACTTGAGTCTTCGTTTAAGGTAATGACAGATGCAACGCTTATGGAATACATGGATCCGAACAATGATCTATTGCGCAGGCTTTCCATAGAAGCACCAGGCACCTATCAGCATTCTGTGATCGTTGGGAATTTGGCTGAGACGGCTGCCTTAGCGATCAATGCCAATGGCCTTTTTTGTCGGGTCGCAACCCTTTATCACGACATTGGGAAAATGGCGACGCCTCAGTATTTTACTGAAAATCAGCAAAGCGGCATGAATATGCATCAGTTGCTGACACCTTTAGAATCTGCTCAAGTTATTATCGCGCACGTATCAGAAGGTGTCGCTATGGGACGAAAAGCAGGAATCCCAGAGCAGTTTATCGATGTGATCAAAGAGCATCATGGCACGACTCTAGTCTATTATTTTTATAGAAAGCAATTAGAGCTGATGGGGGACGATAAGTCTCTTGTCGATCAGAAGGATTTCCGTTATGGAGGTCCTAAACCTCGCAGTAAGGAAGCTGCCATTATTATGATCGCAGATACCGTCGAAGCTGCCTCGAGGAGCTTAGACAAGGTGAACGAAGAATCATTGATTGAACTTTCTAATCGCTTGATCCGGGAAAAAGCTGAAGACGGGCAGTTTGATGAGTGCCTCTTAACTTTTGAGGAGCTTGCGATTGTTAAATCCACTCTTGTGAAGACTTTAGTGGCCTTTGGTCATTCGAGAGTGAAGTATCCTAAAAAAGAAACAGAAAAAATGGCGCCAGTGGTCGATACATGAAGTTTAACCTTGCTCTTATCACTGGTGCTACATCTGGAATTGGGGAGGCACTTGCCAAGCTCCTTGCTTCAAAAGGGATACCTCTGCTTCTTACCGGACGAAATCAAGCTAAGCTTGAAGAGTTGAAAGCATCGCTTAATACGAAAGTCGAAATCCTGACAGCTAACCTTTCTTTGAAAGAAGATCGAAAGAGGTTAGTGACCCTAATGGATAAGTTAAAGGTCGATCTTGTGATCAATAATGCCGGCTTTGGCGCCTATGGTGAAGTTGTAAAAGCCGACACAAATGAGCTTTTAGATATGATCGAACTTGATGTGATGGCTGTTGTAGAGTTAACGGTCGAGGCAGCAAAATCCATGAGTAAAAATGGTCAGAAAGGGACGATCATGAATATTTCATCCGTTGCAGCTTTTCATATTTTGCCTAATTTTGCCGTCTACAGTGCCTCAAAAGCTTTCTTGAACACTTTTTCACAAGCAGCTGACTTTGAATTGGAGGAAAAGGGGATTCGTGTGCTGGCATCCTGCCCAGGGCGCGTGACTACAGCCTTTCAAACACGTGCATCGCATGGAAAAGCAAAAAGTGAGTCCGGAGGCGTTTTTATGACATCAGAGTTTGCTGCAGATGAGATCTGGAGGCAAATTCAAAGTGGAAAAAGGATCCATAGCTTTGATTGGCGCTATCGTTTGAGTAATTTATTCGCAGCTCTTGTTCCTACATCGTGGTCGGCACGTATCGGCCGCAAATTCATGAAGAAATAAAAAAAACGTTACCGTACGCGTTCCCGTTCCCGTACCCGGCTTTTCATAAAAAGAAATCGGGAAAGGGAACGCGTACGGGAACGGGTACGTTATTGGGAGGAAAGGAGTAGTTTGAGTGCTTCCTGTTTCATGCGGAGATGGATGCTATAGAGGCCATTTGCACGGCTTGGGGTCAAGCTTGCGCTGATGCCCATATCATCGATGAATTTTGGAGGGCATTTCAAGATAGTTTCTGCTGTTTCACCATTGTAGACGTTGAGCAGAAGGGCTGCAAGGCCGGCTGAGATCAATGCATCTGAGCCCACTTCGAAATAAACAAGGTCATTTTCTTTATAGGCATTTAAATAGGTCTGGCTTTGACAGCCGGATACGAGATTGGCGGGCGTTTTAAGCTCTTCTCTGATTTTAGGGAGGTTTTTCCCAAATTCAATTATTTTTTCATATCTTCCTTCAGGGGAGGAGATGTTTTCAAAAATAGATTTTATAGCGGCTTGTTTTGCCAGACATGATTCAAACATGTGAGGAATTATACCTTTTGCAGGGCCGGTAAATCAAGTGTAAAAATAATATTTTACAGCTAAGTCAAGAGTGAAAATCCAT
>CAZOAX010000332.1:0-2777 GCA_964577735.1 uncultured bacterium | reverse complement strand
GCAGCCTGATACTGTTCCGCAAAGCTCCGATTCGACTCCGCCGCCCAAATTTTTACTGCAGGCTCAAAGGCATGAGTTTTGGGAATAAATGAATAAGCGGCGGTTGAGACAATGATGATGGCCAAGGTCAGATAATGCGATCGAAGTTCAGAAGCAGCTGCATAACGCACCCTGCTTAGGTTAATGGCAAAGCTCCAAGTCTTTAATAGACCATAGCCTATAATCACCAATAAATTCAATAGTATATATGTCGAGACCAAGGGCAGCTGATTCATGATTTCGCCTTATGATCGGAAATAAGTTTCTTGATCTCTGCTATTTCCTTATCGCTCACTTTGCTGGAGTTTAGGAGTTGGCGAACTAAGGCAACAGGAGCGCCATCAAATACTTTTTTAACAACGTGTTGTACCGTCCTCGCTTCATAGTCGGATTTTTTTAGTAATGGGATGTAGACATGACCTCTGCCTTCTTTACGATTTTTGAGAATCGATTTTTGTTCCAAAATTCTTAATATGGTCGATACAGAGGTGTATGCTAAATTTCTATCTTTAGGTAGTTCAGCCATGACATCGGCTACAGAACCTTCTCCGAGTTTCCACAATATATGCATAAGTTCAAACTCAACCTCAGTGAGTAGCTTCTCACTCGATTTCGTGATCTTCATAGATTTTCCTTTTTAGTCTTATGAATGACAATAACTAAAACTTTAGTTGTTGTCAAGATTTTCAGAAATTGAATCTGATTCAGCTGAAATTTTAATCTTTAATGATCATTCCATCAGATTCATTCACGATGCTGGATCAAAAACCAACTCCATTATCCATGCCCACATTCTGTGTCCTGATGGAGTTTACAGCCAGATTGGTGATGAGCTGAGGTTTAAAAACTTGAGCGCCATCAGCGACAGCGAAGTCGCAAATCTCATAGAGCGCATTGCACATGCCGTCATGCGTTATCTTAAAAAACATGGCTACCTAGATCAAGACGGTGAAATCTTGCAAAATCCGGAAGCAGATTCCCTATTCCAAGATCATCAAAGCCTCGCTCTAGCTACCCAAAGCTCCATCATGGGACGCATTGCCTTTGGTCCTGGTGCCGGCAAAAAAGTCACGAAGATCGGCTCGGGATTTGGTTATCTGGAGGAAATCCCTCTTGCCAAGGGAAAACGCTGCTACAGCGTAAACGGCTTTTCGCTGCATGCTAATACCTCGACCAATTCCTTGCAGCGAGATAAACTCGAGCGGCTAATCGAATACATTGCCCGTGGCCCCTTGTCCAATGACCGCCTTGAGATCACTCCAGACAGAAAACTCAAACTACGGCTGAAAACGCCATATACTGATGGTACGACCCATATTCTTCTCAGTTTCTCGGAATTCATCGAAAAGCTCGTTGCCTTAATCCCACCACCAAAATCGCATTTAGTTCGTTGGGCTGGAGTCTTCGCTCCAAATTCCCCACTAAGAAAAAAGATCATACTTAAACCAGAAAAGAAAAAGGGATTTCAGTTTCGTGAAGCCGAGCAAGATGAAGCGACAAACACGCGAGTCTACAAGAATCACTCTTGGTCTCGGATGCTGGCTAGGGTGTTTAAGATCGACGTGACACACTGTGAGGCCTGTGGCGGCAAGATGCAAAAAGTCTGTGCCGTCATCGATGGTGATAGCATCAGGCGCTATTTGAAGCACCTATCCTTAGACCCAGAACCGCCAAAGATGGCAGCTGCTGCAAGTTGGCAGCAAGAAATCTACTTCGACGAAGAATATCAGACAGCATAAGCCCTGCTTCCTGCCATTTGACACGCGGGAGCTATTGTCAAAAATCATAGTTCCCTAGGTCGATATTACCGCCATAGCTATTAGTCATGATTGTTAGGGTCAATTCGTTAATAAAACTACGTCAATAATACGGAAATATAGGGGAGATATCGCTTTCAAACAATCATTGATTCGCCTACCAGCATTATTTCGGCCTCAGGGTAGAGGATTGCAAATTACGGAAGAAGGCCTAGCGCTCTATGAACGAGCTAGGCAGATTGTTTCGATCACCGAAAGTTTAAGAAACACTCTGAACCCCAGTAAGAAATCTTTTAGCATCGCCTTACCGGAAATACTTTATCAATACCTAACATTAACACTTTGTCAGGAATTCTCTGAAGATATCTCGATCTATGAGTCATTTGGTAATCTTGAGAAAGACTTATTGAATAGTAAACTTGATTTTGGATTCGGGTTTATACCGACGCTTCATAAAGATTTGGATTTTATGAAAATTGCAAGAATACGAGCGCGGGCTTTTGCAATGGAAAGCCATCTGAATGATTTAGAAGGGACCTTGCCGATGGTTGCACCGGCTATTGATGTTCCCTTGAATCCCCTAGGAATTAAGTATCTTGATGGTTGGCCTGAAAATCAGCCCCGGCACATTACTCGCATTGCCAATCGCTTTGTGACTGCCATGGAAATGGTTAAAAGCGGAAAAGTCATCGGTTATTTTCCAGATTTCACAGTCAGGATCGAAAATCAAAGCCTAAAGAAATCACAACTGGTCCCAGTCAGAGCTTTAGCAAACGCCAGCACGGAGCGAGATCTTTTTTTGGTAAAACGCAAGAGCAGCGAGGAAAGCAAATTCATGAAAAAAGTCGTTGCTTTGGTTAAGAAATCCATCTCTGGTTAAACTTGAGCTGGTTCAAATTTGATCGAAGATCAATATCAGAATTGACATCATTGATGGTACGTTGTAGCCTGTAAGGATCACAGTCGTAGATCAACTACCGG
>CAZOAX010000331.1:0-2780 GCA_964577735.1 uncultured bacterium | reverse complement strand
GCTTGATCATACGATGTTGACCCGCCTGTTTTATGCTGGGATTGCCGTTGAAAAAGCTTATGGCGGTCATCCCATGGATATGGAGCTTGTTGTCCGGGATGGGATCATTTATCCGGTTCAGGCAAGAACTGTGAACCGTCCTGCAGCCAATCCAACTTATTTTGATCAAAGAAAAGCTGACCCCTCAGCATTACTAGAGCAATTTCAAGCAGAAGCCTTTCTTTCCGGACGCGCAAAAACGAAGATCTTAACAAGTCCCGACGAAATTCTGATTATAGATGACCTTGCGAAGGCAGAAAAAATGGTGAGGCCAGGCATTCACAAGCTGATTATCATCAAGCAAGAAGAGCCTGCTAACTCCCATCCGGTCGTCAACATGAGTGAAATGGGCATCCCTGTCATGTACCATGAGAAAACTCCTGAGGTTTCAAGCATAATTAACAAGGTTGGCAACGGAAAGGTGTTAGTGGCTTGTGTTCAGAGTGGAAATTTAGCCCTTTTAGATAGTACAAAAATGGATCCAAAAGATTGCATCAGTACAGGGTATACCGTTCATCCTGCAAAAATTGCTCTTTCAGTGGCCTCAAAACCACTTCCTAAAACAAGTGTCAAAGCATCTGAAACTCCACAAGAGATTAAAAATGCCCTAATGAAAATTAGAGCAGTTGAAACTGAACAAGAAGGACTAGCGGCTCTTAAAACATTAAAAAACCAAATCGTGCAGACCCGAGAAAGCCTAACTGAAAAAATGACAACTGAAAGAGCTAAGGATCTTGAGAGCGGGCTTAGTAAGCTTGAAAATGCATTTACAAGATCCATCTCAGAAGCAAAAGCTCTACAGAAACAGACAGGCGATAAAAGACTGCACGGTTTGTTTCATGCCAAAGTTATCGAAAAATTGGTTACACAGCCTGAAAACTCGAGAGCACTTGGACAGCTTTCCATTATTAATGCTAACGCCCAAATGGAAGAAGTGGAAAAAATCTTTGCCTATCAAAATAAATTCGACTTTCCAACTGTATTTCACGATGAAATTCTAGCGACTTCTGCATGCATGACAAAAGAACAAGAAGGGGAGTGGGAGACATTTCTAATTAAAATTGAAAATGATTTGCATGATGGCCGTATCACAATGGAACAAGCGGCGGCCTTTAAAGATTTGCTGAAGACGACAAAAGACTTGGATTTACTTCCCCTTTGGATGATCCGCTTTTTTCTTCCACAAGGAAGCTCTCAATCCATCCAGCAGTTGCTTGAATCTTTTACGCCCGAAACTAAAGCTCTTGTTCAGGAGATGCATGCAATTGCAGAGGAGATAAAGGATCTGGAAGACAACCTGCATTTATTTTCAGACCCTGCCACTTATGATAAGGCATTCGATGAGTTAATGAAGCTGCATGCTAAGTTTACAGGTGACCTTAAAAATCAATTAGAGCTTGCCGGCCCTTTTGGTCGTATTGCTGCATACCAGGTGATGGGTCAATATGTCGATCTTCATGATGGTGCCATTAAAAGCATGAAAGCAAGCCAGGATGTCCCACGAGAAAGAAAAGTGGAATTAATGACCGAAATGCTAAAGCCCTATTATGAATTACTGGAAGGGTGGACACAAAACCTCTCCGGCTCTTTATTGCAGTACCACGAGGATTGGCCCTTGGATATCTATATGGAGCAATTAAAATTGCAGATGGCTAAAACAGGGAATGGGGTGAATGAATTACACCCATCCGGTAGCTTTAAGGTCAATAGCGCAATATTAGGTTCAGTAACAGCTTTTGAACGAGCATTACCCTCCACGAAAGAAGATATTTTTACCTTGATCCATCAAAATTTATTATACTCTCTAAATGTGCTGCTTGCAAGTGAAATGAAAGGTAGAACACTCCTTCCTCCTGCTTTAGAAAGGGCGAGTAATGCCGCTGAGGGAATTGCCAGCCTCCCGATGGGTAAACATTTTAATGAAAATGAGCGCATGCCCAAGCTTCCTATTCAGCTTGTTGGATATTCGTTTCCACCCGGCCAGATAGTCCTCCACTATAATTATCCTTTGAGGAACCACAGTGCAACGTTTTCTTTGACCTTTGACAAAGAAACACAAGAATGCCAGATAAGCCTTAAATTTCTAGGTCAAGCAAGGGCCCGTTACCCGATTATGGGTGGCGTGATGCAATTCTTGAATTCAGTAGGTCATATAAGTCTTGTGGGGCCGATTGAAATGAATGACATGGAGCTTTCCTACACAGTAAAATTAACAGATGAAAAAAGCATCACCAATGCACTTGTGGAAATACAAAAACAAGCCGCATTAACTTTAATCGCCAATTACGAATATTTTTATTCAGGACTTTGTAATTGGATGGAAGAAGAATATGGTGAGGAAATGGTTTTGGCTCATTTAAGTAAACTGGATGTCCCTGAACTTTCTCGATTGGGTACGTTTTATTTGTATGAAAAAATATTGGAAGAGACGAACCCTGATAAGGCTTGGGATTTATGCTTAAGAATATTGAATCTTGAAAATCCAGAATCGATATACAAGGAGGATATGTCTTTTAATAAGATATTAGTTATGGCTTCAGCAGTCCTTCAAGAAAAAAATCCTGAAAATCTTGAAGAACAGCTCAAAGAAATTGCCAGGTCTCCATCATCTCGCAAATTAAATCTACGCATTCTTCTCAAAACGAAACCACCCGTTATACCTCAAGAAACGGTTGCGAACATTTTGTTTGATCCAGTGGTAATCCAACAATTTCAACAGGGGGAAAAAGCTGAAAATAAAT
>CAZOAX010000330.1:0-2784 GCA_964577735.1 uncultured bacterium | reverse complement strand
CAACCACCCGGTTCGAAGCCGGGTACTCTATCCATTGAGCTATCGGTGCATAGAAGCGAAAGTATACGCCAATTAACGTCTTATACACAAGAAAGATCTTCCCTCTTAAATTGACATAATTATTTTGTTTAAACTATAATAAAACATAAAAAAAATATGAATATTTTTAAAAATGACCCAACTAACGGCCGCCCATCATTTACAAACACAAACAATCTCCCTGTTAAACCAACTGAATCCTCTCTACATAAAAATCCTTTACTGAACCGTATCAAACCAACAAAAAACCCCTCTCGCGTTATCCTCTTTTTTAGAAAAACCTGGGCCAACATCTCTAAGTATTTTAGTGTTAAGCATCCAGACACAATTAAAGAAAACCTAAAGGATTTAGTGCGCTTGAATGGCAGTGAGACAGAGCTGACCATTGGCAATCTATGGCACCACTACAAACACTTTTTAAAAGAAGATAGTGATTGTCCTCCCGCATTGAAGTCTGCCTTCAGCAAAATGGAACAGGATGAAAAGGAGCTACTGAAACTCTCCCGTCTACCTGAAGATAAAAGAGATGAGGCACGGGATAAGTTCATTCGAAAATCAACAAAAAGCATTAAGAAAATGCCCGTTGGCACATCGCGCCTTTTGCTCCTTGAGCGTGCTTCTGCAAAAGATCAATCTCTAAGCGGAGATTTATTTTGCACCATCAGCCGAACAAAAGATGGCTATGTCGTCAGTTTTACCGGATCCGGAGATAGAATGGATGCCTTGCAAGAAGGATTCCCGCTTGCCGGAAAAGAAAAATCTCTTCGCGCTCTTACATTCGAACCTATTGACACAGATACTTTTCAAGAAAGTGACTTCCTTTCAACACTTCTCACTGGCTGGGTGACTCCGAAAGGCGTTAGTTCAGACACTATTTTAGACAGTACAAAAGCGTTCACCCCTAAAGTCCCGTCTGCACTGGAAGACTATGGCACTAAATCCAATCGCCCAGACAAACTATTTTGGAATATTGTTCTCAGTATTCCTCAAGAAGCTGCTGAAAACACTTTGACTACCACCCGTTCGATCCGTCTGCGTACAGAGCTCCTTGCTCTTTATGAAGCGTTTGATGAGGCCCGCCCGGATTTGGATCCGAAAAATCGAAACTTCAAGCAGCTCAGTAAGCTTTTAGAAAATGTATCCGGCAAGGTTTTAACAGATTATGAAAAGAGTTATTTATCCGATGAAGATTTTCAAACGATCACAAAACGCTTAAAAATTATTGACGATGCGCTTTCGAAGGCAAAATCTGAACCAAGTGTATCTATTTCTTCAAAAATTTCCCTGGACAAGCCGGCATTCCCAAATGTTTCCCTAAAAAAGGCAACTGTCAATGCCCCTCAAACTGTCACAGGCCAAACAGATCAAATATCAGCAAGTCCCCTCCCTATTTCAAATGAAGTAGCCGTTCTTTCTTCAGTAGAACCCCTATCTCTTCAAACCTATGCCCATATAAACACCAAAGAAGAGTTCTTTGAAAAACTTAATTCCATCCATGCATTGATAGATCCCCTTGAAACCGGTTCATCAGATGAACAAAAGCTTGCAGCAAGTGAGATCTTCCGTTTTTTTCATGAAATCCCCCTTGATCGCGATCACCTAATAGCGAATAGAGCCAAAATTCCCACTGCCTTTTTCTGGCAGCTTTCCAATGACGAATCGCTTGAGGCCTTAAGTAAAATCGTCGAAATTACGACAAGCCTGACTACTATAAAAAACCCATATGATATCACCCAATATGATTTTGAGGCCATTGACAAAATGCGCGAAATTTCGTTGACCCTAAATGCACATCGAACAGGGTTCTGGATTCAAGACTACGCTCAACTGCATATTGCAGATCATCCATACAAGCAGTTTACCCATAAGGAACATTATAATCCGCATGATCTATTCACAGACATTCCTATTCATGATATCAAACAAAATGCTCTAGTGACTGAAGATGACTACGCCCTTGTCTTGCAACAAAGCAACTCTTTAGGAGATTTTTATCAAAATATAGACTACAGTACAGGTATCAGCACATATAGACAGTGGTTAAGACCTCTTCAAAACGCCTATTTAGTTGGTCTCATCACAAAAACCTCCTCAACTCCTATTATCCCTGAAAATCTGATCCCGGAAGCATTTTTTGACAATCCGGAAGAAGCTTTCCGGGCTCAAATGGAGCCTGGGGAGGACCTGGACACAACGTTTCCTGGCACTCCAAAAGAATTGAAAACTCTGTCCAGATTAACTAGAGCTGGCTTATCTCAATTTGAAGCTTTAAGCTTCATGAAAGAGAACTCGACTCTACTTCATGATCCAGAAATTCGCAATTTCTTTGATGCTCTATTTTTTAAGGAGTCTCTTTCTGAAACTCTTGAAACAGTCTCTCATGATCCGATAAGGCGGGCATTATTCCCTCAATCAATTGAAGCTGAGATAATAAAAATCCAAAACGAAATTGCTCTTGAGTTTAACAGAGACAAAATAGCTGATCCCGCACTTTTAATGGCCCGTGTAGATTTGATGATCTATTATCATGAAATGTTGATCCGGTTAAAAAGCACCTATCAGGCCTACAATATAGATACAAAAGATTTTCCCGATTCAGAAAGTCATTTAGAAATGATCTTGATGTTTTGTAGAGAATTCAAAGAAATTAACCCCTCTCTTGGATATGCCTCTCGTGTCTTATTACGGTCACAGCTTGAACCTCCCATCCAGTATTACATGTTTGGAAAAATTCTGAACACGTAT
>CAZOAX010000329.1:0-2785 GCA_964577735.1 uncultured bacterium | reverse complement strand
GTTCTGAACAAGTTCTATTTGAATACTCTCCTGCCACGCCTTTAGTCTATGCTTTGATCAAAAATGGCGATGTAGAAATCATGCTGCAAGAACAAAAAAGTCTGATTGAGAATGTTCCTGGATTGGGTGATATCTGTAGTTCTGCCGTATTATACTTCGAAGTGGATGATGTAGAGGCTCTTGCAAAAAAACTCAAAAAGCATTGCGTTGTTGTACGTGATTTACATGAGACTTTCTATGGCATGAAGGAAATCTACGTTAAGGACCTTAACGGATATATTCTTGGATTTGCCGAGATGGTGGCTCGTTAAAGGATCCCAAGAATCTCTTGAATAGCTGCAAGCTTGTGTTTGATCTCTTTCTTTTCCTCTAGAATGAGGCTTCCAGAAACGATACCACAACCAGCCATCAGTTGGATCTTTTCCTTTTCCCACTGAATATTTCGTATTGCCAGGTGTATACGGGCTTCATTTTGTGATTTCAGGACACCAAAAGGTGCACCAAAGCGACCTCTTGGTGTTTTTTCGTTTAATTCTTGAAGGAAGTCTAGTCCGGCTGCTTTGGGATAAGCGCCGATGGCAGGGCTAGGGTGGATTTGATGGATGATTGTGTTGAAATTAGTGATGCCTTTGAGTTCGATAGGGGTAAAAAGGTGGGCGATTTTTGAAAATTTGACGACGGATGTTTTGCCTATCGTGACTTCTCCAAGGGCATTTTGGAGTCCTTCGATCACGAGGTTATGCTCATCGAGGAGTTTTTGGTTGGTGAGCATGGTGTCGGCAAGGGCGATCGGTAGGGTGCCGGCGCAAGCGTCAGTTCGGAGAGTCCCTGTATGATCAAGGGATAAAACAAGTTCTGGTGAGGCACCGAGGATCCCTTCTTGCGCATTCCAAAAGCCATAAACTGAGGTATGAGGATTTTTAGTTTGGTATTGGAGGCTATGGGAGAGCATATCTTGGATTGAAACAACACCATGGGCTTGTTTTGCGATGTAGGGAACGACTTTTTTTAGTTTAGAGTTTTGGAATTTTTCAAAAAAGTGATCGAAATGGTTCCAATTAATGGGATTGAATGTGTGTGTTATTGGTGTGTGTGGTTGAAGGAGTTTTTCTTTTGCGATTTCTTGTGTGTGTGAAAAGTGCAGGTAGGGCTTTGGGTTTTTTAGGAAGAAATCGGGTGCATACCAGCATGGATAGTGAGTGGGTGTGGCTTCCCAGGTTTGTTCTCCGTAGCCGATCAAGCATTTTTTTGAATCGATTGAACAGATCGCCCCTGATTCAAAAAAAGCCTCCATCATGTTAAAGAGTCCTTAGGGCTAGAAATAAACTTTCAAGAGTGTTTTTGAGGGGGCCAGATCTGCTGAGTGAGATACGTGCCTTATCGATGGCTTTTGTGATCTTGTCGAGGTCAAAAGGAATTTTTTCAGACGTTAAGCTTTCGACTATTCTATCCCGGTACCAAGTGAGGATGGAAATGAAAAGGGCTTCAGTTTCATTCAACATCTGCAATGACTCTTTTCCCTCCCCTTCTTTCTCACGTAGTTGTTTTTGGTAGGCGGTTTCTTCTTTTTGAGCCTCTAACTCTTCCTGTTTGCATGTTTCCTCTATTTGATCGGCTAATTTAGCGACTTCATCCATTAGTGTGATCGCATTCATGGAATAAAGAGAGCTCAATAAGGGGTCGATGATCGGGAGGTAGGCATTTTCCTCTTCTTGCGTTTGGAAATGAACGGTTTGGCAGCGGGAACGGACGGTTGGAAGGAGTTTTTCAGGATTTGAGGAGACTAGAATGATCGTACTTGTTAGGGGTGGTTCTTCAAATGTCTTTAAAAGGGAATTTGCACTGGGTGCCTGCATCCGGTCAGCTGAGAATATGATAAAAACTTTTCGTGCAGACTTATAAGGCGGGAGATAGGCCTCATCTTTTAATTGACGCATCATTTCGATTGCGTGCATTCCTAGCTTGCCTTCCGGCTTATAGAAGTAAAGGTCCGGGTGTTTATCTTCTTGTGGGTCGCAGCTAACTAATTGCTTGGCGAATTGGATAGCCTCATTTTCAGCTAACGTAGAACCAGAAAACAACAGTGAATGAGGAATGTTTCCTGATTGGATCCACTTCTGCAATTGAGTGTTCACTTAACACCCGCTTTATTCAAGAAGTATTTATAGTTAGAGAATAGAAAAAACGCAGAGGCGCAGTGACGCAGGGGCGGAGAGAAAAAATCATCAAAAGAAAGTTTCTTTCTTTTGATAGAACTTTTTGAGCTCCTTCGGAGCTCAAAAAAAAGCTTTCTTTGCGTCTTTGCGTCTCTGCGTCTCTGCGTTTTTTCTCTTCTTAATCCTGTCGAGAGCATTTGCAATACTAACATGGATTGATTATCTCAAGTACTTGGTTGAGGACGTTATCAGGTGATTTAGAGGCATCGATCATTTTAATTCTGTTGGGATGAGAAGCAGCTATTGCTTTAAAAGCCTCTCTCACTTGCATATGAAAGTCTATTTTTTGCTCTTCAAAGAGATCTGGGGTTCTTGCGCCGGATGCTCTTGCGAGTCCTTCTTTGGGATCCAGATCAAAAAAGAAAGTTAAGTCTGGAACAAGACCACTGGTTGCAAATAAGCATAATTTTTCAACTTCTACAGCGCCAAGTCCACGCGCATAGCCTTGATAGGCAATGGTCGAGTCGGAAAACCTATAACAGAGGACTATTTTTCCCGCTTCCAATGAAGGCTTAATCACTTCATCTACATGTTGTTGTCCGAATCTCGTCGGACGCGTCGTGAACGCC
>CAZOAX010000328.1:0-2792 GCA_964577735.1 uncultured bacterium | reverse complement strand
TATGAACCTTCCATTCAAGCCTATGGAGAGGTGCTGTCGGTCGAAGAAATGGGTGGGGACTTTTTTGATATATTTCAGCTGGATTCAGATCACATTGGATTCTTTATTGGAGAAGTGGCTGGCAGGGGGATTCCAGCGGCACTATTTATGACCATGACTCGTACTTTGTTGCACACATTTGCCCTTAAAAAGGAATCACCGGCAAGCTGCTTTGAAAAAATCAACAAACTCCTTTTATCAAAACCGGTAGATTTTGCCATTTTTCTAACAGCATTCTATGGGATCTTGAATACTAAGACCGGTGTTGTTCAATATTGTGATGCCGGGCATCGTCCGTTGTATATTCTTTCACGCGATAACCAAATTAATGAGATCGGACGTTACGGAGGAATCCCTCTTGCTGTTACAGATGACCCCGCAAGCTTTAAAATCAAGTTTGAAGATAAAGAGTTTCACCTGCAAGAGGGTGAGACGATGGCGCTTTACACAAGTGGCGTTGTTCAAATGCAAAATAGCTCTAAGGAAATGTTTTCAGAAGCACGCTTGAAGGCCTCCTTCTTAGAAAATAGCAAAAAGACGCCAAAAGAGATGGTGTCGAAGATTAAGGATACACTTTTGGAGTTCTCAGGTGGCATAAGACAATTAAATGATGTAACTCTGTTCTGCTTACAATACCAGGGTGAAAGATGACAAATTTAACGAAAATACTGGTCGTTGATGATGAGCCTCTACTACAGAGCTTGATTGAGCAGAAATTCAAGCCTCAAATCGATTCAAAGGTACTTGCTTTTTCATTTGCAAGCAACGGTGTCGAAGCGTTAAACAAATTGGCGGAAGATAAAGAGATCGGCGTTGTTTTGACCGATATCAAAATGCAGGAAATGGATGGATTGACCCTATTGCATCACTTGTCCAATCAGCCAAGGCTTTATAAGATCGTGGTCGTATCTGCCTATGGGGATATGAGCAATATTCGCAGATCAATGGAAGAAGGGGCTTCAGATTTTATCTTGAAGCCTTTTGATTTGAGGGACCTTGAAGCGGCTCTGATGAATGTGGTCAATCAGTACCAATTTGTCAAAAGAGGCCTAGAGGCCAAGAATAAAGTAATCGAGCTTGAAAAAGAGCTACAAATCGCTCGAGAGATCAAAAGGGCCTTTATTCCGACAGATTTTACGCCAATAGACAATGTGAAATTATTTGGTGAAGTGCTTTTTTCCAATGCGCCCGGTGGTGATTTTTTCGATTTCTTTCCGTTAGGGGAGCATCAAATCGGCATTGTGATCGCAAGTGTTAATTCTCAAGGGATACCGGCGGCGCTAAATACAGCGATTCTTCAAATGCTGATCCGCTCCACTTGTGTGGAATGCAGTCCAAAAGATTGCATTAAAGAAATTTACCCATTTCTTTTGAATGAAATGCCTTCCAATACCCTTTCTGGTCTGTTCTATGCCGTGTGCGACACAGTTACTGGAGAATTAAATTATTACACTACAGGGAAAGTGCTGCCGTTCTTGATCGCATCCGGAGAAATTCAACTCATTCAGGATGAAGGAAAAATCCAATTAAAAGAACGTGATAAAGTCCTTATCACAACACAGAATGAAAAAGTAGGGATTCAGTCCATTTTAGCTACTTCGCAAGCTCTTGAAGCTGAGGAGCTTGTTAAAAAAGTTCACGCCCACATCTATCAGTCTACTAAAAATGCTCCGTTATCAGGGGACATTCCGTTATTTTGTCTTAATATGATCTTAAAATAACTAAATCAACTATTTGTTATAATCAATATTAATTGATTATTCGAGGTGGATGTGAGTGGAATTACACCAAAAAACTCGGCAAATATAGATCCCTATAGTTTTGATGGGGATATTTCGCCAAGATCCGACTTAAGTCCAACAGATCAACTGATCCACATACTAGGTCTCACAAGACCATCAGACCAAGCGTTAATCAGGGACGCTCTTATACAGTTTGATCCAGGGGATCACACTATTTGCATTGGAGATCATATCATTTATGTTTTTAAGCCAGATGATAATGTAGAGGTTGCGATTGGCGTTGCTAATTTGGCAAAAAAAGCATTTGCTAAAGGTGGTTTTGGAAAAGTTTATGATGTAGAGCTGATTAATACAAACGAACGCATCATCCTCAAATTATCCCGTAAAAAATTAAAAAGTAAGGATGCCGACGGAAAATTAATACCGCTGACAATTGAGGAAAAGAATCGATTACGAGAAACGGGAAGTTCAAGAGGACAAATTGCTAAAGACGATCTGACTCAAGAATTTAAAATGATGCAATACATAAACAACAATGCATCCAGTACGGTCGGATTAAATTGCGAATCTTATATTACGGTTACCTATAAAAATCAGAAGGGTTATTTTGCTAAGCAGTACTCCTTCGACGGGACAAAGTTCGCAGCTCACAACCCCTCAGCAAAGGCACGCTTTTTTGCTTTTCAAAATATTTGCTCAGGTTTTGCGACCTTAGGTGAGCTTAACCTGTTACATCGGGACTTAAAAATCCGAAATACACTCTTTGAGGTTATACCGGGTCAGTCTGAATTTATGTGTAATGCCGTCATATCGGATTTAGGTGGCCTTTGTTTCCTTGATAATTTATTCGATAAACATTACCCAACTCTAGGAGATATTTTAGGTATCCACACCAAGCGCAATAACTCCTCTCAAATCGTTGAAAAAATCAAAGCAAAACTCAATGAGCTTCAGCAATACGATGTCAAGAGTGATGCGTATCGAGTGACTGCTGATGAAATTAAACAACTG
>CAZOAX010000327.1:0-2798 GCA_964577735.1 uncultured bacterium | reverse complement strand
AATGATCTTCGCCATTCTGATTTGGGCATCTTTTTGCAAAGATTTACTTAGATCATCCTCACTCAAACTAAAAGCAGCCTTGAACACGACATCGGAGAACAACCGACCCGTTGTAATTAGATTTTCCTCAAACATGCCACCTGATGGTTTCGATGCATAACAACGAGCAAATAAAGTGCCTAAATTCTGGTAGATTTCCTTTTCTTTATTGGAAGTCCCCACGAATCTTGGAATTTTTAGCGATCCGTCAGCGTCTGCAAACAAGGACTCCCGACCTGCGATATTGGAAGCTAATTTCCCCACATACTCTCTTTTGAGGCCTCCAAGATCAGTTCCATCCTCACCAATATACTTCACTGCAAATTCACCGCTCTTAAAACTGCAAAACCGCTTCAGATGCCATTCGGGAATGACATCAAGACTTTCTCTTAAAAGTTGAATAGCCAACCCTGTATAAGAGTTCAGTTGATAACTCGAAGAGCTTTCATATTGATTGAGCACCACTGCGTGAAATAGCGGTTTTACTTCCTCCGGAATAGAGTCCAGGCTTGAATCTTCAAATCTAATCGCATAATCTTTCCCCATGTCAATTTCCAGAAGGCCTTTACTTGGTCCCTCGAGCTTCTTGCTCTTTTCCTGAATATTGAGAATTTTACCACTCACCCAAACATCAACTAATTTATTACCGAAATTGAGCTGTATATTGGGCCTATACTTTAATTGAGATCTTAGGAATTCCGCTGACTTAATTAAATTATCTTTTGTATCAGAAATTCCTTGCACATTGGCAAAAGAGGCCATTTCCTGGAGATCATCTTCTTCCTGTCTTTTAATTTTCTCGATCATTTCGTAAAAAATACGAGGTGCATGATCTTCGATGGCCTTCATATTACTAAATCGCAAGCCTGAATTATAAAAATAAAAACATCTGCATATTTCATTTGGTTCAGTCTCTTCCCAAATACGAAGCTCTGACCCTGACCATTCCACTTTAAAGTTCTTGTCGCTGCAGGAAATTTCCATTCCATCTAAAGCGTCGCAAAGGTCGTTGAAACGCCTATCACGCAGCATATAACTCTCAAACTGATCTTGAGCTTTGGTGGCTAGCTTTCTTTGCAATTTATCCAGACGATCTACATGGGAACCAAGAAAAGCACCGCCAAAAAAGCGATGAAACCAGGAGCGGAATTTATACCAGTTCCCTCTATTCTTATAAATGGCACTAGCTTCCTTCTCGATATCTTCCAATCTATGAATGAATACGCTAACCTCATCCAACTCCTTGTTACTCGAATGCTTAACCTCTTTCATCAGCCTTCTTGCAGTCTTATATAAGTCCTTAAACACCACTTCCTGCGAGTCATTGCCAAGCTTGACCGTAAACCGTCTCCCATAACCCCGATCGACATTGGAGTCAGAAGAAGCAACCGTAACCTGACTAAGGTTATCCAATTTAATATCTTTTAAATTTAAAGGAGACATTCAGGCACCACAATTATTTTAATTACATTTATGTATAATTATAGCATAACTAGACACACTTCTGAAAAATACTTAACCAATTCTTAATCTAACTCAGGTCAAAGCTGTCTACTTTCATAGAAAATTTAAGATTCTTGATAAAACCTTCTTTTGTGTTGTCCAGGGAATCAGAATCGCCCCCCCCATAAGTCATCTTATTGCTCATGTGAATGTTCATGTTGCAGGAAGATGATGAAAGGAAAGGGCTCGGCCTTGCTTGAGCATCCACTTGAATGGATGTAGAATCTGCCAGGCTCGGGGACCCCGTAACAAACTTTAGAAAGGTCTTAATTTCAGCATCAGACGCTTCATCTTTGATCCATTCTTTCAGCCATACAACTTTTTGATGCAAAACAGGATCGTTCTGTGTCTGAATACTTGCGACAATTTTATCGCGATCAATCGACCCTTGGGTTTTAGCACTAAAGGCAACTACCGGTTTTGCTCTTTCAGTGTCCCAATCAGGCTGCCTTGCGCTCATTCCTTTTGCCATTTGAAAAACAGGATCCACCATAGCACCAAGAGCTGTTCCATTAAGCTCGTCCACGGCTTTTGAAGTCATGACCGCATGTAACAGAACCCTTTTAAAACCCTCTTGATCGGCTTTTATTTTTTCTATGTCGGGATCCAAGTCATCATTCATATAAGGTTCGCCGGCATCTTCTCCAACTAAGAAAAGGGCCATTTTGAGATCATCTGAAATCTCTGACTTATTCAAACACGCTTCCAGCTCCCCAGCTTCTAATAACGTAATGCATTTAATCATGTTTTTAGCTGTTTCAGCGCCTTCGCTATCTAAAGATTCCAAGATTCGTTTTGCGACTTTTAATTCTGCTTTTCTACTAGCTGATGGCCTATTAAGGTCATTTTGACTTAGTGAAAGTGCAGCATTAAAAATGGAATCGGAAAAAAAGCGTCCTGATGTAATCAGGTCCCGTTCATACGGCCCATCACTTTTTTCAGATTTATAACACTGACAAAATAACCGACCCATATTCTGATAGATTTCAACTTCTTTAGGATTACACTGAAAAATGGTGTCTTCTCCATCCCGTACAATTCTTGGGATTTTTAAGGATCCGTCAGCCTCTGCAAATAAAGATTTCTGGCTTGAGATAGTCGATGCAAGTGTCCCAATATATTCCCTTTTAAGTCCTCCTGCATCAATGCCTTGTTCACCCACATAACCCACTTTGAACGTTTCGGAATTACCTAATGTTTTAACCCATTTATCCAGATGCCAAGTCGGCATGCAAGCAAGACTTTCCCTTTGAATC
>CAZOAX010000326.1:0-2839 GCA_964577735.1 uncultured bacterium | reverse complement strand
TTTCTCGCCGGATTTGGATGATGATACTAATGTGAATATTTGCACTTTGATGTTCCCTTTTGGACTCTTGGATTCGATTAATAAGGTTAAAAATCTAAATGAGCTGCATGGCATTTTATGTACGGGAAGTGATTTAACAGTCGGAATCAATCAATCAGTTCTCAAAAAAGAAAAGTATCGATCAGACGCAAGACGGAAATTCCCTGAAGGTGTTCAGGAAGCTTTAATATTACTTAATTCTAAAAAAGAACATGTCTGGAAGATGGGTTTTTTATTATCGCTCTCCCACCTTTCCATGGCTGAAGATAAAGCACTTTTTAAGACATTGATTGAAAGCGTTATTTTAATGCTTTTAAAAAGTTGGTCTTCTGCTGAATTTAAGCATGAAATAGCTCTTCACATACAAGCCGTACTAAAAAATAGTCAGATTTACACACGGAAAGGCTTTTTTCAATCACCTACACCTAATGCGATTATTGGGGATTTGATCTCCACTGATCATGATGTTCTGCAGGATTTGGGTTGGAGTTATTTCAAAGAGGTGGAGAATAAGCCTCATGAGAAACTGGAGAGACTTTATTTTGATCTGGTTAATTCAAGTGAAGAATGTGATTTTTTTAAAAAACTGCTCAAGTATATGGCGGGCTCGACTCAGTTAAGTGCAGGATCTTCTTTAAAGGTGTGCCAGATTTTATTTGATAAAATAGAGTCCTTCCATGGAATTGAAGAGGTTTTACTGGAAACTATTTTAAGCAGCGTGCAAAAAATTAAAAAAGATCTTCAGCCCGAGTTTCTTTTAACGATCTTACAGTCAAGAGTTTGTGAGCAATATCCTTATTTAGGCCTAATGCTTGCCTGGGAAGCTTTTAGGCTAAAAATTTATAGCGACAGGACTGAAGTTCTTCATGGATTAGTCATTCAATCTGCGGTGGTTCATTCGAGCTATTGTACTGAAAAATTCGATGTCCTATCTGACTTCATGAAGTATTATGACTTAACGAGCATTCATGCGTTGAAAGCCTCCATTATTCGTCGTATGAAGCTAAAAGACAGTTTTTTGCAGTTACTAATCCTTTTGGATAAATCCAACGATGCTTGGGGGGAGAGGGATTTTATTATGGAAGTCGCCCGAGAACTTCCTAAGAATGAATTTAAACATGTTTTAGCTCTCCTTTTAATGAGCGTCAAAAATCGCTCAAATTCAGAACAAGTTCAGTTTTATTGTGAACAGCTGCAAAACGAAGAGCTGCTTGATCCTCTTTTAATGTTGATGAACGATGAAACAACAGATCAGGATTTAATTCGGTGTATTGAGAATCTGCTTAAGATCAACGAGAAGAAGGGGTTAACGGTATCTCATCGCAAAGAAATTTCTGAAAGGCTTGTAAAGCAGCTATACAATCGAAGTCTTTGGAAAGTGCTCGAGAGCTTGTTTATGGTCAAGCCGTCCATTTTTTTAGATTGGACGCCATCGCTTTTAAGTATTTTTATCCATGCTTATCAACATTTTGAAGGTGGTGAGTTGCTTTTAAAGTCTATTCCGCTTGATTTTGAGCTTTCTTCAGAGGTTAGAGATACCTTACGCTTGCTTTTCCAATCTCTGCAAGATAAATCATACAAGCAAGAACGGTATATAAATACCCTGGAGTGGACAAAAAAATGGAAAGTAATTGAAGATCCTGTTGTATTTGAGAAAGTGTGGTCTGAGTCAATTCCTGAGTTATTGCTTGCCTGTCAACGACAGCAGCCGGAATTACATGTGCTTATTGTGCAAATCTTTGACTGGCTCCGTCCAGAGCCACGTATTTGGTCTGAGTACATCAAGTATGCTTTAACAAGTGCTCCACTGGATGTGGTAGAAAAGATTGTGGATTTACTGCCAGATCTTGAACAACCATTTAACATTCAGGACTCCCTTCTTGAACGATTGGAAGAATTGAGCTCGCTGAAGTTTCTACAACCTGCAAGTTGGTGGTTACCGCTATGGAAAGAAAGAGTGAATGATTCAGAAGAGGTCAAGCGGGAGTTCGTTTACCAGCTTATTAGGGGGGCTTCTACATCCCATGATTCAAGCTGTACAAAGAATGTGATGGAGATCCTTGAACTAGAAGAAATGGCTTCCTTTATTTCCCAGAAGGAAACGAAGTATAGTTGTGCTTTAAGGCTTGGCTTTACAAAGCTCTCTTGGTTTTCAGAGAGTGCTGAACTAAGATCAAAAGCCCTATCTACGCTTTTAGATGTTTTAACGATGATGGGACATTCGCTAAACATTGAGCATGATGCTGTTTTCTTATTTAATCAGATTTTGAATACAATCCCGGTTCATAAATCAGTTGAGGACATTCGCTTTATCTTATTGTTGATCCAGCGAATGCCGCAGATCAGCAGTTTTGACAAGGTTGATCATGTGGCAGTCTTACGCACATTAAAAGACCTGATTAAGATTCAAACCTATTCACAAGAGATGACGGGGTGTATTTTAAATAGCATTAGTGAAAATGTGAAAGCCTCGATCAATCGATCAGTTACCCAATCAGCAGATAAAAAACTCGTCAAATGGGGGATTAACAGGGTGCATGAGTCTGAGCTTATCATCGGTTATGATTTAATCGTCTGGTGCTTAGATAACCCACATATTGCTCAGTATTTGGAAAAAAAAGAGATGGACAGTTTCCAGTTTTGTAAAGATAGCCTAAGAGGTGGTTGCTCCGGCATTATTAGTCTCATGCATCTTTGGGAGGAAGCGCATAGATGTAAAGATGCCGTTTTAATGCCTATTAAACGGTGTTCTTACCTTCACAGGCAGGGACTCAAAGAGCACTTCTTTATACAACCGGGT
>CAZOAX010000325.1:0-2850 GCA_964577735.1 uncultured bacterium | reverse complement strand
TACCGGAATACGGATCGTTCTTGCCTGATCTGCAATGGCACGTGTGACAGCTTGACGGATCCACCATGTCGCATAGGTCGAAAACTTATAACCACGGCGGTACTCAAACTTCTCAACGGCCTTCATCAAACCCATATTGCCCTCTTGGATTAGATCCAGAAAGGAAAGACCTCTATTCGTATATTTTTTGGCAATCGAGATCACAAGTCGCAGGTTGGACTCCACCATTTCACGTTTCGCTTCCTGGCTCTTATCCATCCACCGCTGAAGCATACGTACGTCTTTTTTGAAGTCATCAAGCGTGCGTCCGGCAGCAAGTTCACGCTTACGAAGCTTTCTTCTTGCTGAGTTCAATTTTGCAGCTGCAAACTTATTACGTTCTGCTCGAGGCTTTAATTCATTCATTTCTTTTTCAAGGGCCATGAACCGATCGTACGCCTCGAAGATCAATTCACCAAAGTCATCTGTGATATTATGACGAAAATGTAACCGACGTAAATAGGCTTGCGTGCGAATACGGCATTTTTCAAGATCTTCTTGTAGTTTTGCCTGATCTTGCTTTTTCAGTTTTGGATCAGCAAGATTCATTAAAAGCTCTTCCAGGGCAATATCTTCTACTTTTAGCAACTCACCAAGCCTTGGCAATAAAGCTAAAAACTCTGTTTTATTCAGCACTTCTTTTTCAGCGATGCATTTATCAAATCGTTCCTTACCAGTAATCAGGTAATTGGCTATGGAAATCGCTTCCCGCGATGCATAGCGAAATCGCATAATAATTCTTTCAATCTGAATCTGAGCCTTCTCAATCCGTTTGGAAATTTCAACTTCCTGTTCTCTTGTCAACAGGGGAACTGATCCCATTTCTTTTAAATACATCCTGACAGGGTCATCAGGAGTTCCCTCTATTCTTTTCGGAAGCGCTTCAAGCTCTTTAGCTTCTTTTTTCTTCTCTTTTTGCTTTTCGACTTCGGACTGATTTAGAATCTGGATGTCCATTCCACTTAAATAGATCAGGACCTGGTCAATTTCTTCAGCTGAATCGAAGTTGATCGGCAGGATGTCATTGATCTCTTCATAAGTGATATACCCTTGCTCCTTAGATATATTGACCAACTCATCAATTTTCTGCTGATGTTGCGGTGCAAAGGAGGTCTTATAATTCGTTTTATTCATCCAAAACCTAAATTGATGAGGGGGTTATTGAACATCTCTCAGGAAAAGATGTTCATAAAATACGCTAAGTTTGAGATAATCATACCACGGGTTATTAATCTTGTAAACTTGAGTCAATTACTTGCAACTTTATGCATATGATCAATCAGGATCGATCGTCTTCTCCTGTAGAGCTCAAAAAAAATTAAACTATTGCTGCATGGAATGCGGAACGGCAGTCCGCTTGCGGGAAGGACCTTTTCGGCACGCTCATTTCTATCATCTTAAAAAAACCACCGATTGCCGGCAAAGTGGAAAAAGCGAAACCCACATCCAACTTCAAATTTACATTAAGAATCTCATTCCTGACACTCAACTTGAATTTCGATTTCCCGAAATCAATCGAATTGCAGATGTGGCTTGGCATACTGAAAAAATTGTTTTTGAAATTCAATGTTCACCCATGTCGATAGATGAAATGCAAAGCCGCTATACCGATTACGCAAAAGCCGGATATCAGATGGTCCTGATCCTGCATGATAGCCGCTATAATCAATGGCACCTATCACCAATGGAACTTGCCATTCAAGATCGACCTTATTATTACACCAATAAAAATGAATCCGGCATTGGAGTGATCTATGATCAATGGGCCCATCACGAAAATGGCCTAAGAAAAAAATCACTCCCTCCTATTCCAATCGATCTATCCAACCCCTACCGCAAAGAAACCTTGGGCTTTGCCGGCGACATCAACTCCCTCCCAACCGACCATCCTTACATCCAAAAAATCCAAAGCTTCGAAAAAGCCCTCCTCTCAAGCAAAAGAAATCAATTCTTTACAGACATCCTCTCTTCTTTAAAATCCGGCATCCGATCCACCTACAAAAACCTCCTTAAATCCTACTGCGAGGACTAATTTCTACCACAAAACGTCCCCGTACCCGTACGCGTTCCCGTACCCGGCTTTTTATATCTTCCTAATTATCGATTTCTAACAATGTTTAAAGGGAAAGGAGACAGCCGGGTACGGGAACGCGTACGGGGACGGGGACGTTTTGCGTTCGCGCGATTTTTCTAGAGGGGTTGGAGGATGGCGATGACGAGCGAGCGGAAAACACCGGTTGGGATAGGCCCCATCAGCACATTGAAGGCCACAGGACTGGATTTTGTGTTAAATTCCAACGTAAGGTTCACCTCAGACTTTGTCAGAAGCTGGGTAACGCCATTTTTCCAAGTAATGAATTCAGATCCGGCAATTTCAGTAAAATCCTGAATTAACTGCTCAGGACTTATCCCAAGAAGGACTTTTGCTTCATTGTTTGCAAATAAAATTCTTTCTTCTTTTGGCGAGTAAACAAGAATTAGAGCTCCTGACTCCTGTTTAAGAGCATCTGAAAGCCTTCTCAAATCAAATGCATAAGGGTCCAGGGATAAACTACGCAACGAAGATGAATGGTAGCCTGCTGTGATCTTTTGAGCGATATCGATGCAGCGGGTCAAACGGCTTCTCATTGTATTCTTGGGTGGAGGAGGCTCAACTACTACTTCTGGAGCTGGTTCTGTTTTTTTTGCCGGTTCCATTCCAAGACCGGTATAATCTACCTCTGTCAGCTGTAATAGCGTTTTAATCTCATAACGCAAATCATGAATCTGATTTTCAAGATGCTTAGAGGCCTGCATTTTCTGATGAGACTC
>CAZOAX010000324.1:0-2854 GCA_964577735.1 uncultured bacterium | reverse complement strand
GCATCTGCACGAGCGTCGTCTTACCCGTGCCGGCAGGAGCACTTACAACGAAAATTAATCCTTTATGTAAATTCCCAAGTAATTTCATGCTTATTCTATGTTTTGGATCTGTTCTCGGATCCTTTCAAGCTCTGATTTGATCTTGACCACGGTCTGAGTAATCACAAGATCAGAGCACTTAGATCCTATAGTATTTGTCTCCCTCCCAAGCTCCTGCACTAGAAATTCAGCTGTTTTTCCAGCTGCCGGAGGCCCTTTCTTCAGTAGCTCTTTAAATTGGTCAATATGAGAATTAAAGCGAACAACCTCCTCACAAATATCCACTTTTTCAGCAAAGAGGGCAATTTCCTTCAATAGACGTTCATCGGTCGACTCGCTCAAAGGAAGAAATGACTGAATTCTTTCCAGCAACTTGTTCCTGTATTTTTCAACGGCCTCAGGAGCCTTTAAGGCTATTAAATCCAGCTCCTTCTTTAAACCATCCAACCTTGCATGCATATCTGCCATCAACAAGGCGCCTTCACGTTCCCGCATAGCTGAAAAAGGAGCCAACGCCTCTGACACACCCTGAGAGAGCAGCTCTGAAAACTCCCCCATCCTCTCTGTTTCCTTATATACAAACAAATCAGTTTCTTTCTCAAGTAAAGACAGGGAAAAAGCTCCCCCATCCAGACCTAGCGCATTTGCTATATCTGACCAACCTTGATGATACTGTTTTGCCATCGCTATGTTAGCTTGGACCGAAAAAGGAGCATCTTCATTAAAAACAACCGAAATCCTGACCGTTACATGGCCTCTCAAGATCACATTTCCAATTTGTTTACGAATATCCGGATCAAAACGATTTAAATGCTTGGGAAGTACGATGTTGATATCCAAATGCTTACGATTGACAGACAAAACCTCCACTGTCAATTGGACTCCTGATTTCTGCAAGCTTGCGCGACCAAAACCGGTCATACTCTTAATTACCATGACTTCCTTATCTTTTTATGGCATTATCTTAAGGATAAACCCCTCGATAGGCAAGTATTTTTTTATAATTTCTACCAAGAACACATCCTTTATATAAAATTAATACAACAACTCTATAATTAAGCATAAAAAAACTCGGGAGAACATCCTTATGGGCAAACCTATCACCACTGCAACCAACTTTAACCCATTTAATCACGTTCTTAAAGACACTGAACGATTCCGAATAAAAGATGGTGTACTGACCGTTGAAGACTCCACCGTAAGAAGCAATTCCAGCGCTTGGACAAGATTTTGGACACGCGGTCAATATAGCCAATCAGCTATCATAAAGGAGATGGGTAAGCTGTACAAAGCAGCAAAAAACGACCAGCTTGAAGACAAATCCTGCCACATCAACAATACCTTCCTTGAGAATTATAAAACACTTGTGGGAAGAGCAATAACCCAAAACGTCGCTTGCGCCAAAATGAGCACTATCAGCCGATTTTTTAACGCTAAAAGCGCTATCGACCTTGATAAGGCCTACGCCCAAATTGATCAAATCGATGCAGATCTAGTTGAAGCTAAAGCCGAAGAAGAACGCCAAGCAGAAGCAACAGCTGCTGCTGAAGAAGAAGCACGTATTGCAGCAGAAACAAAAGCAAAAGTAGACGCTAAGCTGGACAATTCTGAGATTAAAGTTTTAATCCAACACAAGGTGCCCGTTAATCTTACTGAATCGAGAATTGATGAACTGGAAGTTGATTTTCAAAAAGAGGCCGATGAACCTTGGTGGAGCTTAGAAGAACCAGATGATGACACACCAGTTTTATGGGCAACTGATAATTTTATCGCCCGTCCTTACATGCTTTTAGCACCACTTGGTAAAAAAGCAATAGAAGGCAATGACTCCAAACAGCTTGATGCCCTCCTAACTGCTTTAGATATTTACACCGTAGAAAAGCAGAAAGAACATAAAATCAATGGGCCCCTGCATCTGGACCTATACCTTCTTCAAAATAAAGACGCTTTGATTGCAAAATTGGATGCATTGGACTTTATCGAAAATTCTTAAGCTATACAGAAGGCAGCGAATTTATTTTGTTGCCTTCTTCTTTGATTTTTTAACAACAATTTGAAGTGAAGCGGCTACTGGAGCATAGGATCTGCGATGAATCGGACATGGTCCATATTCAGCAAGAGCCTCTAAATGCTGCTTCGTCCCGTAGCCCTTATGCCGATCAAAGCCATATTGAGGCCATCTTTCATGACAGGTCGCCATCATGCGATCACGCGTCACCTTAGCTATAATAGATGCTGCAGCAATACTTAACGAGAGAGAATCCCCCTTTACAATATTTTGATTCGGGAACTCCAAAGGCACTTTAAGGCCATCTATTAATAGAAAATCCGGTTTAATCGAAAGATTATTGACGCTTCGCCTCATAGCAAGGATGGTCGCCTGATAGATATTGATCGCATCAATTTCTTCATGGTCGGTCTGGCCGATGCCATAAATAACGCCGGGATGCCCCGTCAGGAGATGAAAGAGCTCGTCGCGCGTTTCTGGATTGATTTTTTTGCTATCATCCAAATGACGCAAAATGAGTGGATCAGAATAAAGATGGTCTGGAAGAATGCAGGCGCAAGCAATCACAGGACCGGCTAGCGGGCCACGTCCAGCTTCATCAACACCGCATATTTTTTGATAACCTTTTCCTTTGGCCTCACGCTCAAATGCAAGCAGCCCTTGCAAGCGCTCGCATTCAAGTAACTCTAACAGTTCAGAGGCCATCTGGATTAAGATTCAGCAGAAACAGAGTTTTCTACTACGCTTTCTTTCTTACGCATTGTAAAGCGACCTTTAACTTTAGAAGCCTTACCTGCAGTTCCTCTT
>CAZOAX010000323.1:0-2858 GCA_964577735.1 uncultured bacterium | reverse complement strand
AATTTTTCGATCGCAAGGGTCAAGTACTTTGCATCACCGAGATATTTCCCCATACTTGAAAGGCAGTGGCCATAATGATTGATCGTATCTACATTATTAGGATAAAGGTTGTGAGCATATTCAAGCTTGCTTAGGGCTTCTTTAAAATGCTCAAACCGATCCTCAAAGATTCCTAAATGAGTCCATGCATCTCCTGTCATATTGAGAATGAGGGACTCTGATGCATGTTTTTCGTCAATTTGAACAATTTTTTCAAGCGCAGCTGTTAAAAGATCAGGATCATTTGAAATTTTTCCTTCAAAGATCAAAAGCTCTGCCCAATTGACCCATAGGTCATGACGGCTATTTGGTCCCATCGCTTGTGCAGGTTGTCTTGCGGCCGCTACAAAGGCTTGATCGGCTTTTTCAAAAAACTCCACATCAGCTGTCATCATATAAAGAATTTTATAAGAGCACCCCAATCGAACCCATGTTAAAGGGTGGTCATAGCCATTATTCAAGCTTTTTTCAAAAAAATGGACAGCTTCAAGTAAAAGCTCGATGTTGCCAACCATCATCCCCATTTCACCAAGGGTCATTCCAAAATCCAGGTAGAAGGCATTGTCCTCAAGACCCTGTGAGTGAGCTTCCCGCATTTTTTCAATGGCAGACTTATAATCGATAGCCTCTTCAGAATCTTTTGCAATCCCGTATAGGCATACGCCCCAATGCCACAAGCTATGGACGGGAAATGCGATTTCATGCAGCTTGTAAAGATCATAAGCATGCTGAAAAAGCTCATTCGTCTTATTCATCAACTCAAGATCTTGATCCTGGTCTGCAAAAGCAAGCTTCATATTGACTTCAGCAAATTTCAGCCAGGCTTTTTCAAAAGTGATATCCAGTCTCAATGATTTCTCAAAAGCCAAATAAGCTCTTTCTGAAACGAGAGGAACATCGGGGCTGTTGATTAAATTTTGCCCATATTCAAAAAATAGGCGGGATAGGGTTTGCTTGTCTGTTAAAGGGAGATCTTCAACGATGTCATCGATCTCAAAACCATCAAGAGATTCCCAGTCCTCTGCACGTGCAGCTTTTTTAAGCAGCCGAGAGATCTCTCTTGGATTTGACATGTTTGACCTTTTTTATTTTAAGGTTCTTGTAAAAATACAAGAACCTAAGTTTTACCCAATTAACTATTCTTTTTTACCATGGGCATTGATGTAGGTGATCACATCTTGAACAGTTTTCAACTTCGCTGCATCTTCTTCGGAGATTTCGCATGAGAAACGCTCTTCAAATGTCATGATCAACTCAGTAAGATCAAGTGAGTCTGCATTTAGATCTTCAACAAAAGACTTAGCAGGAGTCACATCTTCACGATCTGCACCTAGTTGCTCTACAACAATATCTATCACTTCTTTTTCAACTGACATAATTACTCCATTTTAATTTGTAAGTTATCCCCTACATCACCATTCCGCCATCCACTGTCAGTACTTGTCCCGTTATATAGTCAGATAGGGAGGAGGCCAGGAACAGGGCCGCATTTGCAATTTCTTCAGGCAAGCCCATCCGTCCTAGAGGGATCTTAGCTAGTATAGATTCTTTCTGGCTCTCTGTCAAGACACCTGTCATCTGAGTGTCCACAAATCCCGGCGCGATGCAATTGACTTGGATGGAACGACTTGCAAATTCAAGAGCAAGAGCCTTTGTCATGGCAATAATGGCACCTTTAGAGGCAGCATAATTCACCTGTCCCGGGTTACCGATAAGACCGATCACAGAAGAGACATTGATAATTTTTCCTTGTCTTGCCTTCAAAAATGGACGGGCAAGCGCGCGCGCTGTGTTAAAGCAGGATTTGGCATTGGTATCCATGACCTGGTCCCAATCCTCTTCCTTGATCTTCATCATCAATTCATCGCGTGTGATACCGGCATTATTGACTAAGATGTCGATTTTTCCTTCTTTGGCAAGAATCTCTTTAATGGTCTGTTCAACGACGTTTGTATTAGACACGTCGACAGAGTGAAAAGTGGCATGATGGCCGATCTCTGTGATAGCTTTTTGCCCTTTTTCAGCATTTTGGCCAAAAATGATCACTTTTGCGCCCTGCTCTGCAAATTTCTTAGCGATCGCAAGGCCAATTCCGGAAGAGCCGCCTGTAATTAACGCGATTTTATTCTCAAGTAACTTCATAGTATTTCCTCTAATTGAGCGATCTCTTGTACTTTTTCAAGGCTAAAGTTTGTTCCTTTGACACCGATCCGCTTATTCATACCAGACAGAGTCTTTCCGCAGCCGATCTCAAGAAAAAGATCGACGCCAGTTGCATCCATCGCGCGAACTCCTTGCTCCCATCGGACCGGACTTGTGACTTGCTCGATCAACTGACGGCGTATTTCTTTTTGATCTGCTACAACTGAACCGCTATAGTTCATCACAAGTGAGACCGGTGTATCCTGAAAAGAGCATTGCAAGATCTCAGGCTCAAGGCGTTTTTTGGCCTGTTCCATCAAACCACTATGAAAAGCGCCATGTACAGCAAGCGGAAGAACACGTTTTGCGCCTTTTTCTTTTGCCACTTTCATGGCAGCTTCAATCCCTTTTTCAGTCCCGGAAATGACCACTTGGCCTGGGCAATTTAGATTGGCGACAAACAAATCCTTTGGAAGGTTGATCTCTGAAACCATGTCCTCAACTGCTTGTGCTTCCATCCCCATTACAACCGCCATTGTGCCTTTCACAGCTTCACAAGCGTCGTTCATGTAACGTCCTCGTTTGTCTACGAGGGCAAGGGTCTCTTGAAATGACAATTTCCCTGATGCTGCAAGTGCACTGTACTCCCCTAAGCTAAGACCGGCACAAAACGAAGG
>CAZOAX010000322.1:0-2876 GCA_964577735.1 uncultured bacterium | reverse complement strand
GAGGTTCACAAATTTCCCCCTAGCGGCTACCAACAGAGCTTTATAGCGCTTAGCTAATGTTTGAAGAGTCCGATCCCAATCCAAGAGATTGATTTGACTATATAGAGTAGAAATCTTGACGGAGATGTAGTCGATTTTCGGGTTTTCAAGATCTTTTAAATAAACGTTTAGACGCCTTTCCGCTTCATTTTCACCAAGGATCGCCTCGCCTAAGTGATTAAGGTTTAATCGAACACCATTTTGCCGCCGTTTATCAAGGTGCTTCTCAAGACTTTCGCCCGGGATAATCACTTTTTCTGTTTTTTTGTAAATGAGGTGCCTGACAAGTGGCATGCTGACAAAAGAAAAAAGTTCCCCACATTTTTCAAAAATCTTGAAAGCTAACCTATGAAAATGAGGATCATTTTTTCGTATCAAAAATTTAAGTTGATTTGCTGCTCTTTTAGAAGAACTCGTTCGGAAGACCTGATCGGCCACCTGCGTCACAAACGTCTTACCCTTTGCATCTTGCACCATTTGGGCAATCTCAGACAAAGCAGCACGTTCCTCTGCAGTTTCCTCCTTATTAGCTGTCTCTTGAATGTCAGCTGCAAGTTTTAAAGCTTGCAGTAGATTTAAACTCATCTTATGCTCCTTACCAATATGAGCACATTCTATTCTTTTTTTGATCGTAGGTTATTTTTATTTGCAATGCAATGGATGGCCTTTTTAGGGTTCCTTCATGCAGATCCCGTCCAACCCGGCATTGATGTTTTTATTAAAGATGGATACATCGCGCGGCTGAAAAACCGGAAAATTGGACTTGTGACCAATCAGACCGCCATGAATCGGGAACTCAACTCGACTTTGGACATTTTAAAAGCCAATGCCAAGGATGATTATAAGGTCGTTGCCGTCTTTGCGCCTGAACACGGGTTTTATGGCAGAGACCGCGCTTCGCAAGAAGTAGACCAGACAAGAGATCCGGACGGGATCCCGATCTATTCCCTTCATGGAACTGTCCGTCGCCCGACAGATGAGATGCTTAAAGGGATCGACATCCTGCTCTATGACGTTCAGGATATAGGCTCAAGGTCATACACTTTCATCACCACTTTATTCTATGTGATGGAAGAAGCTGCAAAGAAAAAAATTCCCGTTATCGTATTAGATCGCCCGAATCCGATCAATGGCGTGACTATCGATGGCCCGATGCTTGAAGATAATCTCAAATCCATGGTCGGCTACATCAGTATCCCTTATTGTTATGGAATGACGGTGGGGGAACTTGCCGACTATTTCAATCAGGAATATAAGGTCGGTTGCAATTTAACAGTGATCCCGATGAAGGGCTGGCTTCGGTCTATGTCTTTTCAGGATACTGGATTACCTTGGATCCCGACAAGTCCTTATATCCCTGAAAGTGATACACCGCTTTACTATCCGATGACGGGCATCCTGGGTGAGATCAGCCTTGTCAATATCGGAATTGGTTATACACTTCCTTTCAAATTGGTGGGAGCACCTTGGATCAATGCGATCGAATTTGCGAAAACACTCAATAGTCAAAAATATCCAGGCGTCTATTTTACCCCCTTCTTTTATCGCCCATTTTACGGCAAATTTAAGAATGAGAATTGTGAGGGTGTTTTAATCACAGTCAGCAACCCTTTGAAATTTAAACCTTTAGCTACTCAATTCCTGATCATTGAAACTTTAAAGAAACTCTACCCTGTCCCCTTTAAAGCAGCCGTTGAATTAAGCGCCGGCAAACAAGAGATGTTTGCCAAAGTGATCGGCTCAAGAAAGGTTTGGGAGCTTCTTTTAAATAAACGGAGTTTTGTGGCCGAAATGCGGAATCTGCATCAGAAGGAAAAGAACGACTTTTACGAAAAAAGAAAAAAATATTTGATCAACAGTTACGCAGGCTAGCACTTGATGCAGCTATTTGCTAAAACTCTCTTTTACGCTGTTGACAGAAAAAAAATTAGGCCCTAAACTCGGCGGTCAAAACTTTAATAGGAGAACCCTGTGCAACACATTAAACCTCTTAGCAATCGCGTACTGGTAAAAAGATCTAAAGCACAAGCCTCAAAAGGTGGCATTCTCCTTCCTGATTCTGCACAAGAGAAACCAAAAGAAGGAACTGTAGTCGCAGTAGGCCCTGGAAAAATGGATGATGAAGGCAAGATCGCACAAATGAATGTCAAAGTCGGCGACTCGGTATTATTCACTTCCTATGCAGGAACAGAAGTTAAAAGCACTGACAATGAGGACTACCTCATCATGACAGAAGATGATCTACTCGGCATCCTAGCAAAATAAGGAACAATCCATGGCCAAATTACTCCAATTTCACGAAGAAGCCCTTAAGTCGATCCTCAAAGGTGTTAAAACATTAGCAAAGGCCGTAAAAGTCACCCTTGGGCCTAAAGGTCGCAATGTTGTCATCGGCAAAGAATACGGCATCCCGCTTTCCACAAAAGACGGTGTGACCGTTGCCAAAGAAATCGTCCTGCAAGATAAATTTGAAAACATGGGCGCGCAACTTGTCAAAGAAGTCGCATCCAAAACATCTGACCTTGCTGGTGATGGCACAACAACTGCCATTGTTCTTGCTGAAGCCATTGTAACTGCTGGTGTCAGACATGTTTCTGCCGGTGCAAACCCCATGAAACTGAAAAAAGGGATCGATATGGCAGTTGAAGCCATTTCATCAGAGCTCAAAAGTTTTGCATCCCCTGTTAAATCTTCAGAAGAGATCAAGCAGATTGCAACAATCTCGGCAAACAATGACATAGCAATCGGTGAAATCATCTCAAATGCGATGGAAAAAGTAGGCAAGGACGGCATCATTTCAGTATCTGACGCAAAAGGGATCGACACCACCCTGGACG
>CAZOAX010000321.1:0-2892 GCA_964577735.1 uncultured bacterium | reverse complement strand
ACCGACATGAAGTTGAAGGCGCTGAAGCTGGATCCATTCAGGAGATGTACCTTTATGCAGCCATACTTCAGAAACTTTGTTGTAATTATCTAAATCTTGGCGGGCAAGTAGATAAGATCCCAGCTGAAGATTTAATTTTTCGTTGTCTGCAAAAAGACTGGGATCGTTTGACCAAAGATCAAAGAGCAGTTGATCATCTTGTAGAGCCTGTGAACTTGCCAATGCAAGATTTTTCCATTGCGGGGCAAATGCAGAGGCTTGCAAAGCTTCCTTATGCTTGTTCAGAGTTTCTAAAGCAGCTAAAGGATGTGCATTTTGCAAATATCCTTCAGCTGAGTTTAATACCCTGGTCATTTGAAGTTCTTGTTCTTTCTGATCTTTTTCTTCCTGTGCCTGGTATTTGGTGAAGGCAAAAATTCCAAATCCAGAGGCACAGGCAAAGAGGACAGCAAACAGTTGGGCCGATTTAAAAGGGGTCATTAATCATCGCCAATGGGGTTAAAAAATTGAGAACGAGTTTGTTTGGTTCTATTGTATTGTGTCCCTGAGTCGTTTTGACCAGCTGATTGTTGGTAATAATATTGCTGATTAAGTTCTTGATCTCGTCTTTGCTGATCAAGTCTATTCTGTTGTCTGTCGTAAAGATTGTACTCATACTGATTGGACCTGTCAGCGATATCACCTTCTTTTTCAGAGGGCTTGTTTTGACTTGCATCAGGTGGAGGATAGCCGCCAGGTGATGGAGCAGGATAGCTGCCGGGAGTTTGGGCGGGATAAGTGTCAGGTGTTTGTACAGGTTGATTGCCACCAGGGGGCGTGAGTTGAATTTGTCTTGCCGGCTCCTGTGCAGCAGTTAAAGAACATAGAGGAAGACTTAAGATACAAAAGATAGCTGAAATACGCATAATACCTCCAAAATACGGTCTTTTATCCTTTGTATCTTATTTTGAATTTTTATCCAACAGGCTGAGCTGCTTGCCTCTCCGCCTTCCTTACTTCCTGCCCAAGTCTTCCTAGATCGTATCCGGAATAATCGACAAATTTGAAGAATCGCTCGAATGCCGGGATCGCAGTTGCCACTTCTTTTGCAAGGACTTGGGCGACATAACGATAATTCGGATGGCCGGCTGGCGCTGAACGGAGTTCTGCAATCCACTGAAGTGCACGTAAATTTAAGTGGAAATACCAACGGATATTATAGGCCATCGGTACAACATACTGGGCTTCTTCAGGAAGTTCCTTCGCGATCGCATCGAATGTAATTTTGGCGCGATCCATGGCATCCCGATATTCTTGCTCAAGAGGTGTGCCAAGAATTTCTGCAGGAATGTAATAACCAAGATCGCAAGATAAAAGTTGTCTTTCCTGAGTCAAAATACGATGACGGTGCAAGTCTCTATAAACACCGAAGTCTGCAATGATCTCAAATGTGAAGTCTGCATGCTCTAAGCCTCTTGGAGACTTATGTCGTCTAGTCTCTCTTGTGGAAGATGCAGCTTCCAGTATACGGTTTAAGTCATCTTCAGATATTGATTTGCAATGTTCAGTGAGCTCTTCCAAACTATGGGAAGTATGCGGGTAGATAAGTCCGGCTGCCACTTTATAAACAGAATTGGGATCAAATTCGATCAAACGAACCAAAGGCCCTTTTTGTTCAGCTTTAGGAAATGTGGAGTTATGCTTAGCTGCTTGTTGTAATTCCGCTTGCATGATCGAATGGAAATTTTCATAAGCTGCATGTGTTTTATGCGAACCGCTTGCGCGTCTGACAAAGGAAGGAATTACTTTTGCAAGTTCATCACAAGCGCGCTTACCAATATCTTGCACTTCAGCAAGATTATTGCATTGAAGTTTATGGATCGTATGTTCAAAAAATCGTCCATTTCCGAATATGCCCATGTTCGTCAGCGTTCCGGCAGGTAGAAGACCGCGCAGGCAATCCAGTACTTTTGCACGCGTGGCAGCGGCATAAGCTGTTTGCGAGACAGCCGGATCTTTAGGAAAACGCTCTTCAAATTGTTGGGTTAGAGGGGGGATTAAACGGCTATAAGTGTCAAATAGATGATTGCAGGTTTCAAGGTAGGAATCGCGGAAAGCAGACGTCATTAACACCGGCTCACGGTAAAACAGGTATTCCCCTTTTACTTTCTGATCAAAATAAATGTAGCGTGTGGATTTTTCAAGAGGCGATCCACCGATTCTACCATCTTCGATAATTTTGGCAGCCAACATCGAAACATTTTCAATGGCCAAGTGGGCGCCACCGAGTTCGCCGATCGAATCATCGCCGTAACCATCCAAAATGCGGTCATAAAAATTCTGTGCTTTTTGGATTGCGAGTTGTTGGTCTGCCGGATTTTCAAGCGCCGGATTGGAAGTGCCGACAATCGTTTCAAAAGAAGTTTCGTCGTTATTAGTGATGAACTCTTTTAGCAAAAGAGTTCTTAAACCTAGTATAGAGCGGGAATAGCGTGAGAACAAAGCCCCCTTGATTACTTCCGGTAAATTTCTTAAAACAAAAATGTTGCCCGTTGTGTTCGTGACAAATCGGTCGAGCATTTTTTTCTGTGATTCAGTAAATTCTTCGTAATCTTCTTCAAACATAGGGTGCCTTTAAATTATCAATAAGTATAGACTGCCACACCAAGCCACTTGATTCAAGTAAAAAAAAGGGACAAGAAAATGGATGACCAGGAACTGATCCAATATAATGCACAAGGACTCATTCCAGGCCCAAAAGAAGCAATTGAAGAATTTACATCCCGCGTGAAATTTTGTTTATCCCTGAAATCCAGCATCTTAAGTGAAATCAAAATTCCAGATGCTGCACAGGATGAAACGATTGCAATACCTGCCCTTCAACTGACTGATCAATTATATGGCATTTCTCCT
>CAZOAX010000320.1:0-2897 GCA_964577735.1 uncultured bacterium | reverse complement strand
TGCAGGCCTCAGGTGAATTTCCTTGTTAAGTGTAGAATATTTTTTTTGAGCTATGCTTGAAAGAGGCCATTTACTAGGGAGACTGCTTAAATATATCATTTTTACATCCTCATGTTTTTTTGAGTAATTGCATAGAGCACAACTAAATTTTGCCGAACTGAAGGGTAGTCAAATGGAATTTCAATTCCTTATCTTGCAGAATCAATCTTAAATAATAGATTTTTTGCGCCGTACTAATCAAAGTTGAACTGTAACAGCGCTGAAATGGCAAAGATAGAAGCTCTGATTGTGTTCTTGATCTAGTATCGTAGGAAAAAAACCTGGTGAAGTCCTTCTCGTTGTCTAAGACAATGATCCTTTCTTTATGAAAATAAATATCGCTTTCATAGGCCTCTGGAACATATGCGTCAATTCCGGTTTTCACCCCATCCTTGATTCTCGAGACCTCAAAGGTATTACATTTGACAAGCACCTCTATGAAGTGATCTTCATTTGAAAATAAGTAGCGATAATCAATCCCTCCGATACGCGGCAAAAAAGTGAAAGGAATTGTAGATCCGTCTAATTTTAATGCATAGACATCCCCCTGTAATGGATCACGGGAATGCAAAGTGTATTTTTCTCCTATGCAAATAGAAGGAGCCATAGGTATCGAATCGAGTTTAGATAAAGATTCAAGATCAAATACATTGGCTTGTTCTCTTCCATAGGAGTAGAGTTTACTTTCCTTAATGTCTAACCGAACAATTTCATTCTCTATTTCAAAGGTGGCCAAAATTCGCTTTCCTACCGAAGTAAAGATATGGATCTTGGAATCAAGACCGGAATTAATCGCTAAATAGCCATCTCCACATGCCACATGCCGCTTTTGATCCTGACTTGGTACTTCTACATCCATCGCATTTGATTCAACAAGTACACACTCGTCACGTTTTTCATTTAACTTGAACGACTGAATGCCATTCTGAAAGGATACGATTTCGACGCAATCTTGATTGACAAAGGCCTCAAATGGCGGAATAATTCCGGGGAAAACCTCCGTCTTCAATACATAACAATTTCTTAAGCTCCAAAATTTCTCCTTAATCGTTTTGCCTTTTACTTCATATGGATGATCGGGATCCAAGGCTTTTAAAAACTGGTCTGAATTCATGACCAAATAATAAGTTTTAGAAGTCGATCCCATTGCAAGGATATTGTTCAATGTCCTGGTGGAATTCATGTCCAGGAAGCATCTAGCTAAAAGAAAGGGCTCTAGATCATATAATTTGAGCATTTTAAATCCTTAAATTGAATCGAGGTGAAATGCCCTTGAGGCTTTCCTTTTTATATTTCCATTCGTAAATAATAGATCGTTTCATCCACACATAAGAACCGGGAACGGAAATCGGGGTTTTCTTCCATAATGGGAAGAGAAAGGACTTCATACATCTCCTTGATCTGCAGATCATAAGCGTAGATTTTTAGGCCTACATCAGGAACATTATAGGCGATGAATAGACGGTCTTTACTGAAACAAGCATTCGTAAACCATATCTTTACATTCATAGGAATATTTTCAGCGATGTCGCATGCGATCTCTTTTCTTTTGAATAACTCCTCTTCAATGATTACATCAGATAGATTGATGACAGCGCCGTTTCTTGATAATTCTATAAAACGCTCTCCATTCGGAAAATACTGAAGAAGGCCTTGAGTTACTTCACCCACAGCCTCAAATGTAAAAGTAGAAGCTAAATTGATCGCATAGACATAAGCACTGCCAAAGCTATTGATCACATAAATGATATCATTTTTCCCAAAATAAACCGGGACGGGAACGTAAAAACTCAAAGACCTCTCCAGAAATGGTTCTTTAGAAAGACTCTCAAGATCAAATCCAACCAAGCGACGACTATATGCCCCCGATTCAACCACATAAAGCTTGCTTTCATCCATGCTAAGCTGAAGGATGTTACCGGTAAATTCATAACTCATCAGCAACGTCTCTCTATCTGGTGTAAAGACAGAGATATTAGATGTACCATCGTAAAGAGCTAAATATCGATCCGAGCGGGCCACCTGAGACCACTTGTCAAATGGAAATAGCTCCACCCCTTTATGGCTCACCCAGGCATCTCCATATAAAATACCAGGGAGTGATTCCGCCTTTATTACAAAGTGTTTTCTCCATTCAATATAGTGGTCCTTAAAGCACTTTTGTGATGATTTAAAACCGGCTAAAGCTAAAAAAAAACCGCTTGAGTTGATCAATTCATAAAAGACTTTCGAGACCGCACTTAATCGTAATACATCCTCAATCACTTTCGGACCTGAAATGCATTTAACTAATAGTTCCGGATAGGGAGCCCAATCAATCATCTTATCCCTTATAAAATTTGAATGAATTCAGATGGCTTTTAACTTGGATTTTTTCATCCCAGGTTCCAAGCTCCATGCTGATCCAATAAACCGTTTCGGCAGTACATAAAAACCGCGATTTAAATTCTGTATTTTCAACATGCTCAGGAATAACATGTAATTCCTTCATCGTTTTCAAGATGAGATCATACACCATTATTTTGGTTCCTAATTCCGTGAATTTGCAGGCAATAAATAGCCGATCATTCTGCACGATAGAACCTACATAGTCAACTTCAGTTGCTATATTTGTTGCGATTACTTTTCTTGAGAGCTCATCTTCGATAATGACCTTAGCTAAAGAGAAACCTTTATCCTCCTGAAAGATCTCTAGGAAATTAGCGCCATCAGCAACATAGCGCACAAAGCCTTGTACCTCTCTATCTGAACATCTTTTATATAGACCTGACAACTTTATTGTATGGAGACGGTCACATAGTGTGCACTCTTTTCTATACAGAAGATACTCATCCACAAAACAAATCGATTCCAAATTA
>CAZOAX010000319.1:0-2906 GCA_964577735.1 uncultured bacterium | reverse complement strand
CACTCTGCTTCCCGGTCTTTGTTCCATAAAGAATAAGTTTCCAAGCCTCTAACATCAATTCATTGTTATACGCAGAAATTTGGTAATTATCGTTGTTCATTTCGTCTCAATTAATTAAAAATTTCGACAATCATAACACGCAACGGGATAAATTGATAATAAGATTTAGATCCCCCTCTTATACCGATCGTGTTTCAAAATTTGGAATTCGATCAAATATATTCAAGGAACAACTAGTAGCTTTTGATAGAGGATTTTCAGGACTTCTTTGATCTGATCTTCGGCTTTTTCTCTTATTTCCGGATCAGCTTTTGCAAAATGGGGCAGGACGACATAGGACTTATAGCACTCATTTAATGAGCCGGGCTCATTTAAAGCCTTTCTAGGTAAAGTATAGTACCCTCCAAGGCCGGTGATTTCGATGCTATTTTTGTTATAAAAAAGCAAAAAAGCAAGGCGCAGGGTGGGACAATAGAGGTTTCCTCCCAAATGAGGAACTGAAACGGGCTCTACTTCGATAAATTCTTCCACAATAAATTCTGCAGCATTGCTATTTCTCCAATATTCATAGGCTTTATCATGAGCATGCAAACTGTTGATCTTTTTATTAAACAGACAATCTAGGGTAAACTGCAAGTCCTCTTTCTTGAAAATAATGACACCCGTTCCATTGAATTCCTCGAGCGGTTTAAGCACATAAAGATCGCTTCCGATTTCTCTATCTATACGCTCTTTAAGGCCATTCTCGCTCCTGTGGTATCTGCCCCACTTGGGCTTATGTTCCTTTGTAAAAGCATTCTCCATCAAGAATTCTGACATTTTCAGTTTACTTGTTGCGTAGCTGTAGAAAGCATTATCAATTAAAATGACTCCTGGATAGCTTGAACGAAATTGATCCCGGTCCATTCTCATCATGGGCGAAATACACACAAGTCCATGATAGGTGCTCATATCTTGAGGATCTTCGGGGTGAAGAACGGCTCTTGGCAAAAAGTCCTTATTTGTATCAAAGTCCTTAACCTGGTCCACATGTATCCATTGATCATGTTCAGATAGTAGCTTATTTGTTGTAGGATCCACAAACGCATGTGCCGCGACGAAGGATTGGTCAAAAAGCGAACTAAGCTTTGCTACGAGTTTTTCAACGATCCTGTCTTGACGTTCATGTAAGGTCACATTCCCTGTAAACCCCGAAAGACACCCATGCTGGATCTCACAAATTTGAGCACCTCTTTCCTCGTTGTATTTAGTATCGACGATAAGGAAGCTCACATCAACAGGAAGCGGAGTTGTAACGGGCTTGAATCCATGAGCCCAAACTAACATTGGAAAAAAGATTAAAGAAAGCCGGGCCAAAGCCCGGCAGCTTATGCTCATGTTATCCCTTCATGATGAGAATCACAGGAGCACTTTCGCCTCCCATTGAATCTACCGCAGTCAAACTATAAGTATAGGTCTGATTTTTATTGCGATTATGATCGTAATAAATGTATGGGCCACTTGCAGGGATAATGGCGATTAACACACCATCGCGTCTCAAATAATAGGAGACGATACCCGGTATTGAGGAAGGAGTGAATGTGATAATATTGACAATGTCTGTTTGCATAGCAAATTTATTGGCGCAGGTAGTGCCGCTAATAGATAGACCGGATTCCGCATTGATAGATGCATTTGCAAAAAGGGTAAAATCAAATTCCCCCACCTGTTGCACCCAGGTAGCAAATCCGATACCATTTGCAGATAATGCACTTAAAATTCCAGAGGGGTTACCGGCCGCCGTCGGAGCCACTAATTCTGATGGAACGCTCCATACTCCACTACCTAAAGCCATACGAGAGGCTTGCAATGAACCATCAACTGTTGACCAAACGACAAGTGCATTTCCATTTGTATCGACTGACACATCTTGTGAAAACACAAGCTGATTTGCTCCAAATGAAAAGGGAAACTCAGGACTCCATGAAACGCCATTAAAGACACTGGAAAGCCCCTGGTTGCCTAAGTCAGTCCATGTCGCGACAGCTGTGCCATTTGGAGCTACTGCAAGGCTTGGTTGACTACTCGTAGGTGCTGTAGAAATCACTTGAGTGGAAACAATTGTTGATGTGTTTGCATCGAAATGCACTATAGTGATTCCATCTGCCCCAATGTATGCATTTCCATTGGCATCCATGCCTATGGAGGAAAAATTTGATAAACCTATTGCTTGAGGAGCTTGCCACACTGATCCGTCAAAATTAGTGATGTAATAACTACCCGCAATAAGATCAAACCAAACTACAACAACAGTGCCATTTGCGCTATAAGCAAGATCAAAGAAAGCTAGATTATTACTCCCGCCTATAATTTGAGGCGAAGTCCATGTTCCTCCTGAAAAAAAGGAAGCGGCCATACCGGTGGCAGTTGGCCATATCGCAACTCCCTGTCCCGGACCATTCATCGCAACTAAGGGGCCTGAGCTTATGCTATCTAACGGATTTGGAGTTGGAGTGCTCCATGTCGATCCATCAAAATAACTAGTATTGACTGTGTTATTGTTGTTATCGGAAAAAACTGCCAAGGCTGTTCCGGATGGATCCATGGCAACATCGAATCCAGCAGTAGTACCTGGGTTAGCCAATAAAACAGTACTTAGTGTCCACGTCCCATTGGTATAATAATAGGCATTTAATTCATCAGTGTCTGTTTTTGATAACAGCATGACATGACCATTGTTATCAGCTTCAGACATCATAGAACTGTTACTATTAGGCTGGATGGTAGTAGGCGGCATTTGCCACTCTGCTGCAATTCCGGCAGAACTTGCCAAGAAAAATAGAATCCCACAACTTAAACGCTTGACCAAACTCATAATGTTTTCTCCTTTAGAACAATTTGATGTTATACCTTTAATATTTTTAACT
>CAZOAX010000318.1:1755-2913 GCA_964577735.1 uncultured bacterium | reverse complement strand
CAAAGCGGCTTTGCCGGTTGGGGCTGCAAGGGCTAATTGAGTGAATGCATTTGTTTTTAAGGCATTAAATAGGGTGCTCAAGAGTCTTCCGGCTGTGTAGGTTTTGCCTGTGCCGGGGCCGCCTGTTAAGATGAAGACAAGCGCTTTGCAGCCTGTTTCAACTGCCTGTTTTTGTTCAGGGGTTAAACTGTCGCTTGGTGCTAAGTCATTGAGTTCATGCAAGGGAGTGGCTGATTTTAGTCGTTCCCATTCTTGAAAACAGGTTTGTTCAAGAACGAAGTTCCGCTCTAAGTAGTAACGGTTATTGTGATGGATAATGGGGGCTTTACAGGTCTGACTTCCCTTTAATATGTTCTCTTGAAGTGCGCTATTTTGTTCCCAGATGAGAGGATGGATCCGATCATCTTGAATTTCAACATAGGCAAAGCCTGCCCGTGCAGCAGCTATGACATAGGCGACAAACACAGCTTCAGATAAACTTGCATTTTCTTCTAAAACAAGTTCAGCGGCTTTTTTATCGACTGTGGCAAACGTAAATGTATCTGATTCAAGAGACTCCCAATTTAACATGTCAGCACGCCTCCCCTTAAGAAGTAATAAATAGTCCCTCCGAATATATCTTCAAATGGTTGATCAGTGACTTGTGAGAGGTATTCCCGAAGCGCACATTTATAAAGGTCTGCCTGAAGATCGTAGCGATTATCTTCCATGGCCATTTTAAGAGTGTGAGTTTCGTAGTTTTCAAGCCAATTACTTTTCCAGTCGAGAAGATAATATTTATTTCCTAATTTGAAGAATAAATCGACTACGCCAACTACTTGCCCTTTTGTGTGCCGGCATTCAGGCAAGTGGGCCGCCAGTTCTGCAGGATAGAGGAATTCCATCTCACGAAAGACTTGATCTTCCGTTAAATCTTCAAGAAGGATACCGAGATCCGCAATGGGAGTTTTGAAGGCTTTATAAATCATTTCAGTAAGTACATCTTCCCAAGGCTCAAAAGGGGTCTTGGCTGTATAACGGTGGATGAAATTTTTCAAGTCAGATGGCCTGCTTGCTTTGCGCACAAGGGAAAAAGATAGTTCTTCGAGAATTTTATGGAGAAGCTCTCCTGTCTAGGCGCCGGCCGGAAGGGTGTGGGGCGTTTTTTCTAAGGAATCA
>CAZOAX010000318.1:0-1745 GCA_964577735.1 uncultured bacterium | reverse complement strand
TCTTTCTCTTGTGTAGGCTTTGGCAAGCCCTGTAAAGGAAAGCGTATAGAGCTTCGGGAAGTCAAGCGCAACCCCATAGGGGGCTGTTATTTCTGGCAATACGCTTTGAGATTGGAAGAGAGGCGATTGCATTGGTTCCAGTTTTTCAATGGCGATATAGGGAGAGCTTTTCGCTAAATTTTCCAGATGAGCTAATCTTGGGCTTTCTAAACGTGAATAAAGATCTTTCCAAGCACATTCCTGCTCATTTAACCTTGCAAGCCAGAGCTCTAAGGGAGAGGCCCCTCCCAAACTGGGAGGCTTCCATCCTTCAATGCAAGGGATGTATAATTTAGACTTTGCCCGTGTGAGGGCCACATAAAGCTGCCGGGATTTTTCAGCGTCATTTTCTTCAAGAAACTGAAAATAGGCCGGATCCTCTTCTTGTACAGCTTTTAGCTTCATCTTTTCTTCTTCCCGGACTAAGATCAACCCTTTATCGATCGGCGGACGATTAATAATCCCAAGAGCAAAGACCACCTCAAATTCAAGCCCTTTGCTTAAATGCAAGGTCAGGATTTGCACGGCCTCTTTTTCAACAAGAGGACGCATTTTCATCTGTTCAAGGTCCGGGTGATCGCATGAGAGAATCGATTCCAGCTCTTCAATCAAAGCACTCAAAGATAGTTTTTCAGACGATTCTTGAATCGATAGCCACTCCATCAATTGACGGAGCTCATGATAACGTTTAAGGCCTTCAAATGATTCAATTAAAGCTTCCTGAATGGAAACATTTTTAACGAAATGGGTGGCCAAAACAGCTTCTAATGCAATGGCAATCCCCTCTTTTTTTGCAATTTGTTGCCAGCGGTTAAAGTGGAGAAGAATTTTGCTTAAATGATCCTGATCGCTTAGTTGTTCCAGATCAGCAGGCGTCCAATTGAAAAATTTTGTTCCTAGAGCGATTTGAATAGAGTTCAGGCGTCTTGGAGATCCGATTGCACGTAAAAGATGAATGAGGTCGGGAAGGATTTCCGCTTTCTCCAGTTTCAAAGAGCGCATTTGAACGGCCGGCAGGTTTTTGCTTTGAAAATATTGAAGAAGTCGGTTGCTTTGCATATGATCGCGCACTAAAAAAGCAAATTGAGAAAGAGGGATCCCCTTGTGCTTTTGTACTTCACTTATAAACTTAGGGAATAAATATTGCTCTTCAATCTCTTGTAGTTTCAGAGAGGAGTCCACATAGAGAAATTGCAAAGCTGGGCTTGTCATTGTAAGTGGTTTTGTCAGAGGTGCTTGAACAGGAATGTAGGGAAGGTGTGTTCCAAGGTATGGAAGCGCAATCCAGCCAGGGACATGGCTTGAATCAAACAGATGGTTCAGTGCCGATATTAATTCCGGCGTTGAGCGGTAATTGGTCGATAAAAGAAATTGGGAGTGGCCAGGAATAGTCTTGGCGGCATTTAAATAGGTGTAAATGTCTGCACTTCTAAACGCATAGATCGACTGTTTAGGATCTCCGACCAAAATGAAAGGAAAACTGTCATTTGAAAAAAGAGAGCTGAAAATGGACCATTGCAGCGGATCTGTATCTTGAAATTCATCGATGATGGCCATCCGATAGCGGTCTTTCAGTCGTCTCTTGAAGTCTTTATCTGATGAGAGCAATTGCTCCATTTTCAAGAGAAGGTAAGAAAAATCGCTGGTTTCTGTTTCTTCAAATTCGGCATGTAAAGCTGCTTGACACTCACTGCTTAACCGCGCAA
>CAZOAX010000317.1:0-2960 GCA_964577735.1 uncultured bacterium | reverse complement strand
CAACAAAACAAGCAATACGCCGCTCATAAATTTTCTTTTTCCCAAATTATGCACTGAACATCGGAAACAAAACGCTGTTCAAGACAATTTCACTATTTGCCATTTTAAATGGTTTAGGAACAGGGGGATAGAGATCATGAGATTAAGTCACTCGAATTAGCTAGACCCTGGCGCGAGGGGCGCCAGGATCTAGCTAAATCATGCCAAGTGCATCAATAACAGCAAGGACTATGATCAAGCCGCCTTCACCAAAGCTTCACAAGCCTTTGTACATTCTCTACAGGCCAACATGCAATCTTTGCACTCGACGACATGCTGAGCATGCTCTTCACAAGCACGATCACAAGCGCGGGTGAATTCAGCGCAAACTTTTGCATATGCTTTTATCAGTTTCATATCAGCTGAATTGTAGGAGGCGACTTTCAGCATGGCCTCACAGACAGGCAGCATATTCATCACGCCTCTTTGACAATCCGCCATGGATTTGTCACCTGTTGCCATGTGGTCTGTGCAGAGCGCCAAACAAATTTCACCCGTTCGTATACAATCCAACGAGGTGCGAATGACGGCCTCCAATTCTTTAGTGGTTTTTCTCTTAACCTCGGCAGCCTTTGGATTAGCGTGGTGTTCATGCCCTTTTTCAGATGCCAAAACCATGGACGCAAAACCCATTCCCGCCGCCAATGATCCTACACGTTTCACCAATTCACGTCGTTCCATAAATACTCCAATATAAAGTTACTCTGACGCTGAAAATATGACGTCTATAGTATAGACACACTTTTGGTAATATCCAAGGTCATAGACGCTAGCAAGCTAGATTTCTAAAATCTACTTATTATCCTCTGTGCATACGAAAGCTCGACTCGTGGATTCTCTGTCTCAGGTGCGAGCGGTCTGATCTTTAAAATGCAAAACATTTTCCTTTTTTAATCACCACACACGGATTACACTAATCAATAGTATCCAAAAGCAAATTTTTAGACAAATCGGTATTTACGGATGAATGCATGCGGTGGGTATTTTGTAGTATTTTTTCTTTTAATCGCATCTCTTTCTCATGCAACGCTGCGGGCACCACTTCATCAATATTTCAAGAATCACGGTGAGAGGATCTTCGATCATGTTAAGCGAGATTAGAATAGATAAGATATTTTTAGTTCGTCTTGTCTCGATTACGATCGTATTAACAGCCCATGAACTCTTTAAAAGTAATGATTTCCTGATTTTCACATTCAACATGGCTATGACTCACTACACAGCGGCATTGATTTTTTCATTCGGAACTATGCAGCACTACTTGCAGTCAAGGAGAAGATTACTATTCTTTTCTGTGTTTTTAATCTGTGCCCTAATTGCGGCCTGGTATAATGTGCCGCATATTTACTACTATTTTCTGATTCATCATATCTCGACTGAAGTCTACTATGGGAAAAAACAAGTAACAGATTCGGTTGAAAGACGCGTGTTTTTCGGCCTAGTGTTTTTTTTACATGCTTTTCTAATCCTAAGCATGATTCGGCTTCCCTTATTTAGAGAGGTTTTTGGCAACGATTCCCAGCTGCATGGCTATCTGATTGTGCTTTTCACCATCTCGCTGAGTTTCTATCATTGGATCAGAACAAAAAGCATTATGTTTAACGAGATCGTCTGGGCAACCATCGCAGTTTTGACGATTTTCACACAGTTTAAATTCACCTTTCTTCAGCTTGTTCTCTACCACTTTGTGTTTTGGAACATCATGCCCTTCTTTTTTGAAAACAGAAAGCCCGGATCGCCATCGAAATTGATGTTTGCTGGAGTGCTTGGCACGTTGTCCGTTATCTATCTGATATTGACGCTTGGCCTAAAAATAGTCGAGGATTTAGATCAAAAACAACTGATCATGCTTTGCGGACATATTCATGTCAGTATTTCTATTTTGTTGTCCACTAACGTTCCCAAGTGGCTATCGACGAGATTGAAGAAATTATAATCAATCAATTGTGGTTTGATTTGATCGCTAAAAGCCATCATTCACCACCTAATATTTAAACTATTTAAGTTTGACGCTGACAGCATCCAAAATGCCATTGATAAAGGCGGAAGACTCACCGGAACCGTAGAGTTTGCCGATTTCAATCGCCTCATTGATCACGACTTTGTAGGGAGTTTCCTTACCTAGCATTTCTGCCAAGGCAAGGCGCAGAATGGAGCGATCGATGACACTCATGCGGCTGATCGACCAGTTTTTCGCGTGATCTTGGATGTGCTTATCGATTTCCGTCCAGTTCTTATAAAGCCGTTCTAACAATTCACGGCTAAAAGCCAGCGCGCTGGACGAAACAGGAAAGTGTTGATTGAAACTCGAGAAATGATTTTCTGAGAAAAAGAAAATCTTGTCCATTTCGTTTTGGTAAAGGAATTTTAAGGCAAACTCGCGGGCTTCCCGGCGCTCGGTAGCTCGTTTATCATCGCCTTTTACGCTTGCTTCGCTCATGGGTTGAGCTCTAATTTCTGATAAGTAGCCATCATGGACAGGGCTGTGGCAGCGGCTTCCCGCCCTTTGTTAGGGCCCTTTATGCCACAGCGAGCCAAAGCCTGGTCGGCAGTATCCGTGGTCAAAATCCCGAAAACCACAGGCACACCCGTATTAATAGAAACATCCATTAGGCCCCGGGCTGCTTCACCGGCGACAAAATCAAAATGAGCGGTTTCACCGCGAATCACCGCACCGAGGGCAATGATCGCTGCATATCGACCAGAACGCGCGGCCTGTGCCGCTAAGCCTGGAGCTTCGAAAGCACCTGGCACCCAAACGAGTTGACATTGTTCGGCATTGATTCCTCGTTCTTCGAGTTCCGCTTCGCAACCTTGTACGAGTTGCTTAACGATCAATTCATTGAATGCGGAGGCTATGATCAAAATGTTTTTCTTTGGCATTGTGACTCTCTATGCGTTCAAAGGCATTATTTTTACAT
>CAZOAX010000316.1:0-2974 GCA_964577735.1 uncultured bacterium | reverse complement strand
TCTAGAAGTTAATAAAAACGAAGAAATTCAAAAACACCTTTTCAACCCTCCATTTAATGAAAAAAACGTCGATATTGTTATCTTTAATCATGACGCAAATGGATACGAATTGTTTGATCCTGATATTTGTGCTGCTGGAATTTCTTCAGATGGATTAATTTATCGGACTAATGATATTACCGATCGATTCAAATATAAAAATAGGTATCGAGAAACCTACGAAGAAGCCCTGAAGCTAATGAACAATAGAAATTAAAAAAATGCCCAAGCGAATGTCGCTTGGGCATTGAATGTTTATGTAGGTTTTTGGAAGATGAGGGATTTTGTGTCTTCGTCTTTGTTGTAGGTGAATTCGGGAACGGTTTTGTAGAAAATGGAGGTCACTTCGTTGATAACGTTGGTCCAATTACCTTTCTTGGCTGTGATTTCTCCGAAGACTTTGACCATAGGCTCGCCGAATTTCCATTCAGCACCCATCTGGCCCTCTTCCATACCGACATAGCGGAATTTCGTGCTTGAGTCTTCTGGAATGACCACTACTTGCAATTTGCCATCGTATTCTCTCTTTTCGGCTATCATTTTTAATTTAGCGCCGGCGGTGTTGAGTAAAGTATAGCCTTCTTGGAGGTCTTGGCCGCAAGCTTTGAAGAAGTCGCCTTCTTTTAAGAGGGTTGTTTTGGTGATTAGATCTTCCCAGATTTGGTTGTTGTCTGGCTCATTTTTTGATAAAGGATAAACAAGGTTAAATAGGAGGACCGATCCGGATTCAGGATCGTTAAGACCGACCCACGCTAAGTAAGTTGCTCTGCCTCCGAGCACAACCTTTGCAGCCTGAACCGGATAATTGCCCCACTCTGTTTCATAGTAACCAGGCTCTTTAAGATCTTTTTGTTTTGAGAGATTCATGCTTTTCACGTCTTTTGTATCAAGCTTTGGACCTCTTTGGGCAACATTTGCAGTAATTTTTACTCTTATAACGGGTTCTGTTACATCCCGATCTTGAAAAGCTGCCTTAACAACATCTTCAGGACCCCAATAGATCCAATCGTAGACATTTAACTCTCCTCTTTCAGAGAGAGGGACAAAGTTTTCCGGGATGGCGGGTTCTACTGCGAGTGGACATAGTAAGCCGGGCAACAGGTCTAAAATGCGTAGATCGTGTGCGTGAAGATTTGTACAAGCAATTAGCGCACATAGGCAGGCAAGAAGGCGTTTCATATTATTTCCTCAAGTTATGTGCGGAGTATTCTAATAAAATCTATGTATTAAATTCAAATATGATTAGACAATTCCGAAAGGCTCTAACTCATTGGAGATTTTTTGGAAGTCGGCGTCGGCAATTTCGAAGGAAATGTAGCGGAGGTCGAGGGATCCGTTGAAGAGATTGGGGCCGAGACGGAGGCGATCATTATTTTCTTGAATTTGCTCGTCACGCTTGGCTTCGTCGATGTCGATTTCGAAGGGGATGGAGTGAAAGTCCAGGATATTTTCGATGGCCTCGGCATCGTGGGGCTCGAAGGGTCCGATTTTCATAGGGAAAAACCTTGGTAAATTTAATAAAAACATGTTAAATTGTCTAGCTTTAGATAGGAAGATAAATGGACAAACGACTCTTAACTTTTGTAATCTCGCTCAGCCTCTCCCTTTTCTTGGTCAATATGTACTTTGAGAAGCAACATCTTGAGGAGTTGCGTGTATGGAAAGAACAACATGAAGCCAAAGAACTGGTAACGAAACCGGCTGAGGTGGCAAAGCCTTTAGATGCGATCGATGAAGCCGTGACAGTTGGTAAGAAGGCAGAAGAGCAGTTCTATGTACTTGAAAATGCCTATCAACAATTGGTGTTCTCTAATTATGGCGGGGCGCTTGCTGAGATCAACCTACCGTTTCAGACAGCGGAAGATCCAAAGAGCGTCGTGAAGGAGATTGAATTTGACCGCGATATGGTGGAACACCATCCGGAAAATGCTCACTTTCCAGCCCATGCCTATTTCACTCCGGGAGCAAGTGCAACTGAATTTGTGAAGAATGCGGAAGGGAAACTGGGTGGTTATTATCCATTGATCAGACGTGATTTGATCCAGAAAGATGCAAGTAAGACTGTCGATGTACCTCCTCGTTTTTATGCAGCGAATATCGTGTCGGAATATCCGGAACTTGCTGAACTTGTCTTTACGGTGAAAGAATTCACGAAAGACAAGATTGTTTTTGAAGCAAGACAATCACACCGTAAGATCACAAAAACATATAGCTTGACTGAAGGCCCTTACACAATTGATTTGAATGTGAAGATCGACGGGGATGCAAGAGGCCTTTGGCTGACATCCGGCGTGCCGGAAGTGGAGTGGATCTCAGGCGGTATTGCACCGGCACTTAAGTATAGAATTACAAAAAATAATAAGCCGGCTGTTGAAGCAATTGATTTGCCGGTTGATACAACGACCGTTTCTTCTTTGAACCCTGACTGGATCAGCAACTCAAACGGTTTCTTTGGAGTGATCCTGGACCCATTGACAGAAGCAGGCCCTGGGTATCGTTCGTCTTTTGTTTCCGGCGAAAAAGTTCCATCAAGACTAGTCGAGATCGACCAGGAATATGACCTTTATCCAGCAGATAAGATGCCGGGCTATCAATTGATGATCCCTTTTAAATCAGCTGCAGGCTCAACAGATTTCAGGATTTTTGCAGGTCCGCTTTCATCTGACATCTTAAAGCTTGTCGATACGACCTACTCTAATGCTGCAACAGGCTATAACCCTGATTATATCGCGTCTCAAACGTTCCATGGGTGGTTCTCCTTTATTTCAGAGCCGTTTGCGAAACTGCTTTTCTGGATGATGCAAGGATTCCATTTTTTGACCCATTCCTGGGGACTTTCGATTATTCTATTGACTGTTGCTTTGAGAATCATGCTCTATCCGCTGAATGCCTGGTCTGTCAAGTCGACGATCAAGATGCAGCAGATTGCGCCTGA
>CAZOAX010000315.1:0-2975 GCA_964577735.1 uncultured bacterium | reverse complement strand
TAAACTGATCTTATTTCAAGATAAAGTATTTCTATGTACTCTAGATGAAGAATCTCATTTACAACTTCTAAGAATTGATATCCAGGATCAAGCCATTAAAATCGTGCCGCTTGAATTTAAAGAACCGCATAAATGGAAGTTTCTAAATATAGTCGAGACCTTTATTCACCTCGATAAATTATTTATCTTCAACTTTAACTATGATGCAAAAAAGAAAGATACCGGTCATGTCGTAGTGGACATGATGACTTTTTCAGTTCAGCCCCTAACAGAATTAATGAACTTCGGATTCGATACTCCAAATTTGATCGCTTCAGCCTTTGGCAAAATTCATGTCCTGCTTACAGACTATAAATCCTTTAAAATTTTTAATATAGATTACACCTGATGCAATTACAAAACTTTTCCGACATCCCTCAAGAACTCCTGTATCCTTGCGTCGCAGGAACTTTGGATCTGACAAATAAAGCCGCCCTTCGGATTTTTCTTTGTTCCGGTGTGCAATTGACCTGCAAGGCTTTACACGCAAAGGCTGAAGAATGCGCACGCCTAGTTTTTTTAAATATTTATCCAGCACTTGATTCAGCCTCGAGGACTTTTAGGTGTAATTGGATAGTAGGCAGGCCCGAAGTGTCTTATTTTCTTGAGATCGTGGAAAAAATGCCTTTAGAAGAGGTACTGGAAATAGCCAAAAACACCATCTTTACATTGAATTATTGTAGCTTACTACATTCCGACTTCTTATCCTATGTCGATTCTAATCAAACTTTGTCTTTTATTGATTTAAAAGATAGCCCCATCTTTTCAAGCACCATTTAACCGCTATTTTACGAAAATGAATCTGTTTTCTTGGTGGAGGACGGCAATGGACATAAACTTCATTGCAAGACCTATTCCCATTCTTTACCAAAAGTTAACTCCATGCAACTTCTGGACGATCTAATTGTCGTGGCAACAACTGACAACCTTTCAATTCTAACCTGGAAACAGTTAAAAACTACAGGGAAGCTACTTGGCTATTATCCAGACGATCTTCAAGGAGCAAGGTTTCTGAAATCTTTTAATGGGGAACTTCTATTTTACAAATATGATGGAACACAGCACTTCTACAGACTCTATAAAGAAGATAAAAAAACAAAAATCCTTGAATGTGCTGTAATCGGTTCTGATCTTCCAGGCGAGAAGCTAATCTGTTGGCACCATGCATTTCATGCAAAAGCAAACTGCACCATTTTCATGTTTTGTGACAAACATAGAGCTAGATATAGCTTAGGCTTGATGTCTCATCAATCCAAACCTATGCCATTCGTCCTCTCGGATATAATGCCTGATGAATTTGAGCAACTTGTCTCATTTCAAGATAGTGTATTGTTATGCCATATCGATAATAAAAAACATTTAAAGCTTCAACGTATAGATATTCAAGACGCTCAAATTACACTAGTCCCGCTTGACCTTAAAAGAAGGCTTGAGCGAGAATTTACTGGCATAACAAACACTTTTGTTCACTTGGATAAATTATTTATTATCGGTTGTGTACAAGGGTATGAGGAGAATGACTACTACCTCATCATTGTCGACATGACAACTATCGCAATTGAGTCCACAACAAAAATAGATCCTGAAAGCTTTGGAGCAAGCATTATATCATCATCTCTTGGTAAAATTCATATCGCAAAACAAGTAAAAAACACCATTAAAGTTTTTAATATAGATTACACCTGATGCAGACTCAAAACCTCCTTTCCAGTATTCCTCAAGAACTCCTGTATCCTTGTGTCGCAAGCTCAGTCAGCAATTTCATCTACAAAAGCATTCCTGTAAAGGGTACCTGTAAAGATCTTCACCAGAAAATCCAGGTTGTTTTGGAGGGGCTTTTAAAATCTATTTGGCAAGATTTATCCACCTACCCGTCATTTAACCAAGAGACAGCATCGCTCCGTTTTATTGCCAGATGGCTGGATGGTACCCCAGAAATTTCGCAAGTCACCCTTCGCGATCTATTGGAAAATGGATTCTCATTGACTTTACCAGATGACTATCCAAAAGAAAAAGATGTCCCTTTCATTTGGATATCAGACAAAGAAAGCGGTATCGAATGTTTCTCACCTAAGGCATCAACCAGCCCTACAACATTTTTTAATGCCAAAACAAAAAAATGGAGAACAATTCCCAGCGACAACATTAAAACTCATATTTTAGGGCAAAGCGTCAAACCTCTTTTCTATCGTGATGACATCATTACTCTTTATGCCACAACAACAGGGTTAATGCTCTCCACTTTTAAAGCAGATAATCTTAATTTTAAACAAAATGCAAGTATTGCATTAAGGAATATCAGTTCTAAGGTGCTATTTAAAGATTATATCATCCTAAAAAATCAGACTCAGGCTGGAATGATGATCAACGCGTTGGAAATCAACGATTTAACAGCTGATAATTTTGCGCGCACAGAACTGCCCTGGCAGCCGCTCAACAATATTACCTGCTTGAAAGAGAAAATATTGATATGGGAGTCAACAGATGAAGGGCTATTCTATCAAACGATGAGCCTTGAGCAAGGCAAATTTATATCCCACCGTGGCGAGATAACAGGAAATGGACCTGTTAATACGGCTAATCCATCCGATTGTAACCTGTTTTATTCCAATCTTCACGCCTATTTTATTTATAAAGCCCAAGGTAACCACTACGCAATCAATGGATTTTCGATTAAAGACCTGAATTCAATCGATCTTGTTCTATCTCCATTAGCACCCCGGGTTCAGGAAGGATTTGCAAAGCTTGTACAATTTAAAGATGTCGTGATCCTTTGTGCCGGAAAAATGGGCACCCCTTTAACTTTTGAATTCCTCGGTATAACAGATGGTGAAATAGAAACCTTTCCTATCGACATAGAAGGCACTGAAAATTATAAATTCAACCGCCTGGACTCTGCCTACATTTATCTGGATAAGCTATTTCTTATCGGCGTC
>CAZOAX010000314.1:0-2998 GCA_964577735.1 uncultured bacterium | reverse complement strand
TGCTATTGCTATGGCCGAGTTCTTCATAATATTTCTTTTTCTTTTTTTCAAGAATTCTGGATACAGCAAGTAATACCGGCTTTCCTAGTGCTTGAGAAAGGGCTTTTTCAACAATAGCACGACCGATCCGCCCATTTCCATCTTCAAAAGGATGAATACTCTCAAAATAAACGTGAGCGATAGCTGCTTTTCCTAAAATAGATGTAGACAATTTTTTGGAGTTAAACCATTTGAGGAACGCATCCATCTCCTTATGCACGCATTTGGAAGGAGGCGCTTCAAAAAATACTCGAGGGGAATCGTAACGCCGGGAGATGATCTGCATGGGTTCTTCATGTGTTCTATATTTGCCCTGATCTACAATATTTGACTGAGCATCAAATAATGCCGCATGCCATTGCCATAACATTTCATGGGTCAAAGGTTGATCGTGAGTGGCATATACATTGCAAAGCAGAGCCGCCATCCCGCATTCTTTCGGGCTTTTCTTTTGAGGCTTAAGTTGAAGGTCAAAGTGTTTTTTTATAGAGGATTGTAAGCTTTCCCGATCCAAATACTCGCCCTCTATCTTAGAGCTTTCCAACCCTTCAACAGTGAGGATTTCTACGATAAATTGATTGAGATTTTGAGCGTCGACATTATTTAAGAAAGCAAACGTGCTTCCTGCTCCCAGAAGAAATTTCCTGTCTTTTTCTAAGATGGGATCGATTTTATAATTAAAATGAGGCCATTCGGGTAGCTCCCAGTTCCAGCGCATGAGTTATAGACCTTGGTTCTATAACTCAAATAAATAGCAAATCATGAGTTATAGAGCAAGTTTCTATTCCTCATGCGCCAAGACCCACCGTAGGAGAGTCGACTAGGTCAGCTCCACACGAGTAATTGTAACATTTTGTTTTTCAAGTAGATTCAGGATCCCATTTTCACCGATGTAATGAGAAGCGCCAGGGGCAAAAAATGCTTTTTCCCCGGTTTCTAGTGCGTTTAAAATGCAAGAGGTGTAGTTAATGTTTCTCCCTTCGAGCTCAGATTTAAGCTCAGAAGGATTTTCTTCGTATAATAGTGCTAGTGAGTTTAAATCGCCCATTTGAAGAGCGTCAATATCTTCAAACAAGCGCTCCAGGCCAGGAGTTGTTTTTTCTTCCTCTGCCAGTTTAAGTGCATTATCTAGAGCTTGTTCTTGAGTATTTAAATCATCCATTTCCTTGACGAAATGGGCTAATTTTTCTCCCATTTCTAGAAATGGTGTGTTCGGTCCAGCTTTAAGTATGAGCAGGTATTCGACCAAACCATTTCCTAAAATAGCCTGCTGTTTCATAAACTGCTCTAAATATAGAGTGCCAAATGGATGACGATCTGCAAAAGCCTTTGGGTATTTGTTCATCATTTTAGACTGTAGTTCTGCTCCCCAACTTGCATGCTTAAAGTTAAAGAGTTCCACATAGAATTGTTGAGAGCTTTCAAAAGCTTGCCAGACCTCGGGATGAATAAAAGTTTTAAAAAGAAGTAGAATATCGTCTTCATTTTGCATATCCAAGTCTTCAAAGTCTTTTACTTTTTGCAATGTTTTATGTACATCGCCAAAAAGAAAAACACTGTGACCGTTTTTCTCAGCTTTCCATAGATAGCTATTAAGGGGTCTATTATCTTGAATGAGCAATTTTGTATGCTTTTGCAAAGCTTTTTCTAAAAAAACCTTATGTTCTTGATCAGAGGAGCTTTCATACTCCCGACGGAGCTCAACTCTTCTTCCACGGTAAGATTTTGCCAAGTCCAGGGCCGATTGCGATTTATTATCGGTTTTTATTATTGATGTTACTTGAACTTGCATAAAGCTTTTCCATTTATTTTATATGCAAGTATATACTGAATATTATTATAAAACAATTGCAAAAGGGAGAGCTCTATCTCCCCTTTGTTGAGTTGAATTATCTATTCAGCTTTGCAGGATGGGCAGCCATGGAAGTATTTAACAAGGGCACCAAGGCCCGCTAGTCCTACAAGTGAGTAGATCACTCGTGTGGCCACGGATTCTGCGCCAAATAAGTGACTAACGAGATTAAAGTCAAAAGCACCTACTAATCCCCAGTTCAGAGCTCCAACAACTAGAAGAGCAAATACAATATTACATAATACGCAATGTTTACACATATAAGCCTCCTGGTTTATTGTCTCACGCCCTTATTATACCATAAATTTTATTTAAAAAACAGGGTTGCTGGTTTTCGCTGGATCGTGTTATTTTCAACAAAAAATTAAGAGGTGTCACCCGTGCAAATCGAAAGTAATCGTCCAAAAGTTGTCATTTTTCTTGATATTGATGGGGTCCTTTGCCCCAATACGTTTACATTGAAAACTCTTAGGGAGCTTAATGAGAAGGTGACTGAATTGATTGGAGACAAATTCCATACAATGAATTGCAAGCGTTGCGATACATGTAGCATGGCGCAAAGCTACTTATTTGATGAAAAAGCTGTAGGGGCTCTTGAGGGTTTAATTGGGAGAGTGGTGGAGGTTGCCATCCTGCATATTGTGATTCCTTCTGCTTGGAGGCGAGGAAGAACCGTCGAGGACTTAAAGCGGATTTTTCACATGCATGCATTTTCAAAGTATATAGTTGATAAAACGATCGATGAAGACCTTTTAGTAGAAGCTTGCAATGAGTATTGTCTCAAAAAGCACGTTGCGATCACTAATGAAAATTACCAACGTGAGTGGGCGATCTCTAAAATCAGTGGCGATGACTTTGTCAGAAGCAATTTAACCTGCAGGGCAAGTCAAATCAATAAGTGGCTTAAAGAAAATCCAGGTTATGCGGGGTATGTAGTTGTGGATGACATCGATGAAGATCTGTCCCTTAACTTCGGAGCAAATTATATTTCAACAGATCATAAAAATGAGCAGATTCTCAGGGCGGAAGATGCGGATAAGGCTTATGAGTGTTTGATGAATCAATTAAATGAGAGTTTGGAAAGGTTAGCGGCAACTGGATTTGAAC
>CAZOAX010000313.1:0-3015 GCA_964577735.1 uncultured bacterium | reverse complement strand
TTTGGAAAAAGGTTTTAGCTTAAAATTGGATAAAGGAGAGTATCATCTTTTTGGAGAAAATCGAAAACTGGATCACTTCACATTTGATTCGCAGCAAGATGAACTGAAAGTTGCGGCGCTCTATACGATGAATCAGCACCCATTATGGGTTTCTGCAAAACTTAACCCCCGTTCTTTACAGGATGGATCTGTGTTGCTTGCTGATGCAGAAACAGATGAGCTTGACCGCCCGGCCCTTGTGATCGACTGGAAAACGGATCCTGAGTTTGGCCTTGTGATTGAAAAGGCGTCTGGATATTTGGCAGGTTTGAATTTTAACTTGATGAAGAGCAAAGCCCATGCACAAGATCCTTATGCCTTTAGATTGGCAGGTGAGATCGATGTCGATGGAAATGCTGTTCGTCCATTGTTAATTCCCTCCTTAAGAGAGGCAGCAGAAGCGTTGAACCTTGGGAAAGGTTATAAGCTCCAAGGCGAATTTGAACTTGGAAAAGCCCGGGATCCCGATATCCGCTTTTTTGGTATGTTGACAGGCAAGAACGTGGAATTGAAAGGACTGAAATTTGATCAATTGTCCAGCCAGATCATCCTGGAGCCTGCTTCATGCCAGTTTCTTAATTGCACGCTTTCTGATTTAGCAGGAACATTGCATATCGCCAATCTTAGAATGGATAAGCAGGACAGCGGTTCCTGGAAAATGGAAGTGCCCCTTCTTTCCATTCATGAACTTCGGCCAAGTATCCTGCAAAGCGTAGGTGAACCAAGGCCTCTTAGAAAGCCCCTTGTCGTACGGCAGCTTTATCTACGTAATATTGAAGGGATGCTTGGCGATAGTTCAAGCTTTAAAGCTAATGGAGAGCTCAATTTTATCAACCCCCAGAAAAAGTACACGCAGAATGTTCTTTTTGCAATTCCATCCCAGATTTTGACACAGATCGGCTTGAACCTTTCAGCGCTTACACCGATTTCTGGAACGGTGCAATTTGATCTCACCCAGGGTCAGTTTGTGCTTAAGAAATTTAAAGATGTATATAGCGAAGGCAAGCTCTCCAAATTCTATTTGCCTACATCAGGAGCCCCTTCTACTATTGATCTGGATGGAAATGTCAATGTGCAGGCGCGATTTAAAACGACCTTGTTGTTGAAACTATTTGAGATGTTCACAATTACCGTAAAAGGCGATATTACAGACCCGAAATACTCGCTTCAAAGACAAAAATACTTGAAAAAGGAAGAGGTATTCTCTTCTGACATAGCTGGAGCTTATGATGACAACACGTAATAGAAAATGGATCTACCTTACTTTGACAGCTTTAGTGCTATTTGCGGCTGTCAGGACCTATTATAATCTCACAGACGACTTCAGGGTCAGCAACATCATTTATCCCATGCCGGAAAGAGCAGAATGGAATTTTCCGATGAAGCCAGGGCAAAGAGAAGAATTAAAAGCCATTTTGAATCAAAAGTTTACCTATCTTGGCAAAGGTGCTCAAGTTTATGCCTTTGGCAGCGATGATGGAAAATACGTGATCAAGTTCTTCAAATTCAAGCACTTAAAACCGTCGCCTCTAATTGCTCTCCTTCCCCCTATTGGACCGCTTAAAGATATTAAGGAAGCTAATATCAAACGTAAAACTAGAAAGTTAGAGGGTGTCTTTGAAGGCCATGTGAATGCTTATAACCATGATCTTGAGCATTCAGGATTGTTATTTTTGCATCTCAATCCGACAACGGACCTTAACCTTCAAGTTCGGCTTGTAGATAAAATCGGGATAGAAAGAACTGTTGACCTCGACCCTGTCGTCTTCATCCTCCAGAAAAAAGGAGAAACGCTCCGCACAGTATTCACAGAGGCGTTATCTAAAAATGACACTGCCCTTGCTGCAAAAAGAGCCACCCAGATCTTAGATATGTATGTTGCGGAATACCAAAACGGCGTCTATGATCGAGATCACGGAATTTCACATAATACCGGATTCGTCGGAGATCAGCCATTTCATCTGGATGTTGGAAAAATGTCTTATGATGATAACATGCGCTCACCTGAAAACTATGAACAAGACTTGAGACATGTTGCAAGAAAAATGGACGAGTGGGTTAAAGCCAATTATCCAGCAGCCTATGGCCCATTTCATGAAGCTCTTGAACAGCACTTACAAAAGCTGTTACCTCAATCTTCTGTATCCCGAACAGTGCCAGCATTGCCAGAAGCTGCTTGATCCATCTTTCAAAACACTCTGCGAAGAGTGTTTTGAAAACCTCAAGTTTACACAAGTCAAAGAGCATTGCAAAAGGTGCTATGAACCAGTAGAAGGACAGTTGCCTCATCCCTTCTGCGAAAGATGTTTCAAAACTCCATCCCCCTTCTATCGCACGCTATTTCCCTTAGAAGCCTTTGATATAGGTGTCACCCTCCATTCCAAGCTCAATCAGTTCTCAACATCATTTATCACAAAAGGGCTTACTGGCCTTCTTGCGCATTATTTTCTCAATGAACACCTTCCCTTTCCCGATCTCATTATTCCGATGCCAGATCCTCTATTTAAGAAAATAGCAAAAGGTCCGAGCCCCTCGTATGCCATCGCAAAATCCCTTTCTGCAATACTTGACGTGCCGTATGTCAATGCGCTTACCACTGGATACGTCTCATCTGGTGAATATCACCTGAAAAAATCCGCCTCCATTACTAATAAGAAAGTATTACTAGTGGGCGTAATACGCACACAAAGTCTTTTTGCAGCAGGTGAAGCCCTCATCGAAGGCTCCCCCAGCATGATCCTAGGCACCGGCATCTTCACCTAAAGGTTTATATAAAATTCAACACGAAGACACAAAGGCACGAAGAGAGCTTCATGAAAAAATGCTCTCTTCGTGCCTTTGTGTCTTCGTGTTGAATTAAAATTGAAGCAGATGCACAGAGAGTGCTTGTTAAGTACTTTACTCTGTGTCTCTGCGTCTCAGTCTCGACTTTAGCATTTTTTGGCATAAAAAAAGGCAAATTAGTATCTTAAATCA
>CAZOAX010000312.1:0-3023 GCA_964577735.1 uncultured bacterium | reverse complement strand
GGTCGGTTCTGGCACTTGATCATAACCGAGGATATCAGAGGCTTTTTCAATAACAGCTCCAATCAATTGGCCTGGAGGGCCGGCTTTCGTGATAGCGGCTAAAGATGCAATGCGCGCTGTGAGTGAGGCTGTATCCACTTTAGGGCTATGCATAGGGCCTCGAATGGGGATTAGCAACCAGGCGTTACTTTGGATGTTGAGGGTAAAGGCGCGATTGATCGCATAACCGGATAGGGCAACTTCCAAATCCATTAGTTGCTGGTTTAAGTCGGCGAGGCCCCATGCAGCTAGTGGGTAGTTGCCTGCCACAAGCAGATCAGTCCTGGACATTTGGATCATCCCGTTCTTCATAGAAAAATAGATAGGTGTGAAGTTGACATCGAATTTGGATGTTTGAACGCCAAGGACTGATACGACTTTTCCAATTGGACTATCTTTCAAAAATTGCATTCTATCCAGCTTTAATACTGCTAAATCAAAAGAGAGGTTCTGAACCGCAAGAGATTTTAAAGGTAGGCTGAACCCTTCTATTGGCACTGTTAATTCGATCGGATTTTCTGCACCGACTACAGATCCAAGAATAGGCAAGTATTCCCGTAGAACGGCATGTTCCAGTTGAGGTGTAACTTTTAGGCTCGCTGTAAATGGCTCATTTAAAAAAAGTACACTGTCTCTAACTTCTGCATTTAAATTGAACTGACCATTGAGCCCTTTTAGGTGTGTTTTTATGGGGCCGTTATTTTCTTTGATCTGCGCATAGATTTCTCCATCAACCTGTGTGCCGAGGACAGCTTCCAAGGTGTCGCCGATTTTATCATCTCCCATCAATTTGCCGATGATCCCAACGGGAAAATGTTTCAAATTTCCCTGTAGTGATACAGAAGCGTTGGCAAGGTCACTTGCACCTTCTGTAGTAAAAAGGTTGTGAATGGTTCCCGAGAAATTAGTTGCTCCGATAGCTTGCTGCGTTTCAGTTTGGAAGGTGATATCCCGGTTTTTATTCTGCAGGCCGAACTTGGTAAATATCTTTTTAACAAAGGCCTCGGAGGATTTTATCGAAGTTACATCGATTGTTCCTTCAATTGAGCCTTGTGCATCTTTAGAGGCTGTGATGTCAGCGCTAATGGAGGGGCCAAAAATGCGTTTGATCGGATATGCCACAAACGGTTGGAGGAAGGCTGTATCAAAATTGCGTAAGACTGCGTTCAATTGTAAGTTAGCTGCATCCAAGTTCAAAAGTTGGTTTTGGATGAATTCATCGACTCGAAGCGAACCTTTAATCACTTCGTCTTTATTACTGCGGGCGATAAGGTTCATTTTTAGGGAATTGTCATCCACGTCTAATACAAAGGGAATGCTAACTTCATCTAACTTGACCGGTGAATCTTTGACCTGAGGATGTCGCATTGTGATGGTGCCTTGGATCGGTGAATTGAATTCACCATCTTCAAAGATCTCTTGGAAGGGGATAAAAGGGACTTTGACGTTAAGCTCAGGGATTTGGATTCTCTTGGTTACAATGGACATGTCCAGTTCTGAGTGGAGCTCTCTAATCGTTCCTTTCCAACTCGTTTCCAGTTTAGGTGATTTAAGTTTTCCTTCAAGACCTAATCCTTCATTCATTAACAGATCTAAATCTGTTGTGATCAGTGCGTATTTGGGCACATTTAGATTAAATGTGGTTTGAATGGGCTTGTTGTCGATTGTCGCTTGAGCCTGCACACTAAAATTGATCTTAGAGGAAGATTTTTCAGCCTTGGATTTTGACTCTAAATAGGCAATCTTAATGTTCTTTTTATCATAAACAAGTTCAGTAGGCTCAAGGGTGAATGTTGTCTGCCCTTCAATCTCATGTATGAAATCTTTGTCCAAAGGAACCGTGATGGAATCTGTGAGAATTTTTCCTTTAAGCGGCTCTAAACTTTTAATGTTCTTGATTCCAAGAATTGAGTAAATGCGTGTCATATTTTCAACAGGGATTGCAAACTGAATCGTTCCTTGAGGCTCTATGATGACATGATCTTGAAGTAGCTTGCCATCAACGTTGGCTTGAAAAAAGGGGGCTTTAGCGTTAAGTTTAAGTGTATTGATCGAATCTTTAGTATCCTGATCAACAGCAATTTCAATAAAATCGCCCAAAGTGGCACTAATGAGCCCGGATAAATTGGGGTTGGAAATGGAAAAAGATTGATCTAAAACAAGTGTGGGGAAGTGTTCTGCCCGCAGGATGATCTTTTGCTCACCCTTTTTTTGAATCAAGACATCCAAACTGAAATGTCCTGCAATATCATTTTGCTTTGTTTTGCCGGTTGCAAGTGCTATTAACTTTTTATCGCTTCTATTTGTAATATCAATATTCACATTGTCGACAAAGACAGGGGAATGCAGGCTATCCTGATTTTGAGAGGAAAATCCAAGTGCATCTTGAAGGTTGGTGATCCCATTTTCATCTTGGATGATTTTTACGCTGGCATTTTCTACTTTGAGCTTATTAAAGTCTTCAAAGTTGAGTAGAAGGGAAATTAGAGAAGATTCAACTTCGATGGTCTTAACTGTCAGTATAGGAGTAGATTGTGCATCCAGTAAAGATGCGTCGATGATTTCTTGAGTTCCAAACCAGCTAAGGTTAATGTCTTTTGCGTGAATAGAACCCGGAATGCGGTCATTGACGATTCCAAGAAGAAAAGTAGAACCTCTATCAGTGGATAGGAAGAAAGGGATAAGCCCAATAAGCAAAAAAGTAACTAGAAAAATGACAGCCAGTGAACGGATCAAGATTTTAGACATTTTATGCCTCCCATGCAGAACATACCGGCTTTACACGTTAGCAAAGCCGGCGATTTTATCCTAGTGTTTGCAACCGCATCCGCAAGCAAGAAGAGTAGATGCTTCAACAGTTGCTTCTGTTTCAGCTGGAGGTGGAGTGATGAAAATAGTCTGTGCAAAAATAACAGAGAATATAGCTAGCTTTAGTAGAGATTTCATAAAATTCCTTTTTAAATTCCTTGAAAGCCAAGGTGCCT
>CAZOAX010000311.1:0-3039 GCA_964577735.1 uncultured bacterium | reverse complement strand
AAAACTTAATGCTTTCGAGCAAGGGAACTAACAGCTCAGCGCGTTTTTCAGGATTAGCCTGAAGGCAGTTTTGAACAAGCCCGTCCCAATTCCACTGATATTTTCTATCATGATGTGAAGATGGATAGTCGAATACGCCTTCAGGAAACTCCCCTGTTAACATGTAGTAGGCAAGCACACCAAATGAATAAATATCGGCCCTGACATCCACTCCATAAGGATGATCTATCCTTCTTTGCTCGGGAGCCATGAACATATAGGTCTGCAGGAATGAAAGATGTAGCGCAGATAGTTTTTGTGAGTCTGTTGTGCCACCAGGATATTTGTCGTGCGCCGGTATTCCAAGTGATTCTGCAACTGTTTTAAAAGTTCTTGTCAAAACAGCACCCGTTCCTACAATACGTGTAAGGCCATAATCACTTAAATAGAGATCAGGGCCTGATTTCCCTTTACCGACTAAAATATTGCTTAGTTTTAATCCACGATGGACAATCCCTTTATTTCCAATCTTTTTCCCATGCGCATAATCCAAAGCCTCAGCTATCTGGAGAAGCATTTTGTATATCTCTTCCTCTTCAAGCTTTTTTCCTTTAGAAAGAATATATTGGCCTAAGTTTGTGGTCTCAGCGTAATCATCGACTATACAGTCAGTGACAAGAAAGTAGTTGCCTTGCGCAAAGGAAATGTTGTGGATTTTGACAATATTAGAGTGCTCAAGCGAGGCAAGGATGTCCACCTCTTCTTCAAAGCGCTGAATAAAAGCGCGATCAGAAGAGAGCTCTTCCGGAAACATTTTTAATGCAAAAGGACGTTTCATAAAACGGTGTTCTGCAAGATAGACTGCTCCAAGCGACCCATGGCCGATTTTTTTGATAATTTGATAGTCTCCAAAGACTCCTGGTTCCATCATTTCCTCGAATTTTCCGTTTTTGATTTAAGGACATCTTCTGCCGCATCTAATGTACGGCTATAGGGATACCACTTTCTTGCTTTGACAAGCAATTCACCCACTAATTCATTTTCCCCGTAAGCAAATAATTGATCGATATAAAACGATAAATCTGCCCGAGGTATCACAATATCTCTATCAATAATTTCTTTCAAATTAGTTTCGAGCGCTTGCTCCTTGTCCAGGGAAAAAGCGATCTCCATCTTATACAGGGACGGGTCTTTTGGGTATATTTGCTTTGCTTTATTAAAATAATAAAGGACTTTAGGCCGCTCAAGCTCTTTTTCCTCAGGCGTCTTGCCTCGATCATAGAGCTTTAAGTGTAAGATCCCTTGAGTTTTGTAGGATAAAAAGTGATCCGGTATTTTTTTATAGGAGCGGTAAAAGATCTCAAAGAAATCCGTGTACTCCCCTAAATTTGCATACGCAATGGCCACAAGATATCCAAGTTCTGCATAATCAGGATGCAGTCTCCAGATTCCCGCATATAAATCCCGGATTTTAAGAGATATGGTGGCAGGATCTCTGACGTTAGTATCTAAATAAACGGCTAAAGCCTCATCGTAAAGCAAGGCTTCTTCTTTTCCCATGGAATAAGAAGATCTATTTTTATCTGTAAGCTCCAGGGCTTTTAAAAATGCTTCAAACGCTTTTCCATGCTCCTGATCTTTATAAAAGGCCTCAGCAAGCAGCTCATACGATTCGCCGGTCTTCTCTTTTTCAAGATCAATCGTTTGAATCACTTTTTTATAATGACCTGCATCCAGCATTTTTCTAATTTGCTCTTGAGATAGCTCTGATAATCCATATCCGGGGACAGCTATCAACAAAGAGCAAATTAAATTGAAGATCATAAGCTCTCGATCATTTCGATTAGAAGACGCACGCCTATTCCTGTTCCATGCTTGGGATGATACCGTTTCTTATCTTTAAGATAAGCGGTTCCCGCGATATCCAAATGAGCCCATGGAATATCTTCAGTCACAAACTCTTTTAAAAATAATGCAGCTGTTATAGCACCACCCGGACGTCCACCGTGGTTGCTTATATCCGCAATATCTGAGCGCAATTGCTCTCTATATTCTTCAAAGATCGGCATTCTCCATACCCGTTCAAATGTACTACGCCCTGATCTAAGAAGCGCATCAGCAAGAACATCGTTATTGCAAAACAATCCTGAGCATTCATTTCCAAGTGCAATTTCAATGGCACCAGTTAAGGTCGCCACATCAACGATCTCTTTGGGGTTGAGTTTTTTGACCGCGTAGGCAATTGCATCAGCTAAAATCAAACGCCCTTCAGCATCTGTATTTCCGATCTCTACACTCTTGCCGCTATAGCTCTTGTAAACATCACCAGGCTTGTAACTTGTTGCACTGATGCTGTTTTCAACAGAAGGAACGACAACTGTGATATTCTGCTTCAAATTAAGCTCTGCTGCAACGTCAAGCACACCAAGAACAACAGCAGCTCCGCCCATATCGCATTTCATAGTTTCCATGAAGCCTGTCGGCTTTAAATTCAAACCGCCTGTGTCATAGGTGACGCCTTTACCGATCAACACTGTTGTTTTTTTGTCTTTTGGATTCCCTTTATATTCAGCCACAATCATAACAGGATCGTTATGTGATCCACGACTGACAGCGAGAATTAGTCCAAAGCCTTCTTTCTCAAGCTTCTTCTTGTCAAAGATCGTGGTGTGGACCTTCTCATGTTTTTTGGAAAGGCCTACGGCCACTTTTGCAAGATATTCCGGTGTAACATCATCTGCATTACCATTGATCAAGTCCCGGGCAAAATAGACACCCTCACAAATGGTCTCCGCTTTTTCTACAACTTTTAAAGCCCCTTTTGAGGCCGTAATCAATTGTACATGCTCAATAAGCGAAGGAGCATCTTTTTCATTGATCTGCTTTTGACCGCTGTAATTATAGTTTGCAAGGAGAATCCCCTCTGTAACCCCACGCAAAATCTCCTCTTCTGATAAAGATGGGATAACAGGAACAATCAGATTAAGAGATTTCAACTTTTGACAGGATGCAGCCTTTACAAGAGCGCTGTAAGATCTTATCAAACTCTCAACGGTAGCA
>CAZOAX010000310.1:0-3051 GCA_964577735.1 uncultured bacterium | reverse complement strand
CCGAGCATAAGAAAACCTTTAAAATAAATTGGACTAATTAAAGCATCCATTCTAAATTATGCACAAGATCAAAAAAGGGAGCGTGAGGCATGTGTTTTTCTGAACAAGCCAGCTTTACAGCAGCAGCTATTTTAGGACTCATGAGCATGGGATGCTTTAAACTTGCCAAACACGATCCAAAACTCTATGCCTTAGCTGCCATCCCTCTATTTTTTGGCATCCAACAAGCTGCAGAAGGAGTCGAATGGCTCTACTTTAAAGGAATATGGGGCAACGCACATATTGCAGAAATCGCAAGAAATACCTTTGCCTTTTTTGCCTTTTGCTTTTGGCCAGTTTGGCTTTCTTTTAGCCTCTACCTTCCTGAAAAAGACGACCAGAGAAAATTTCTCCTCCTCTTATTTACTCTCGCCGGCATCGCCTACAGCCTATTCAGCGGATGGCATGTCTTTTTTGGCCACTTGGAGGCATCGCCAGTCGGCCATAGCGTACAATACGTCACCCCTCTTTCCCTCAATGAGCTCTGGCCTTACATGGCGCTTGTCTTTACCCCTTGGTTTATCTCATCCCTTCCCCGCATGGCCTACGTAGGGCTTGCCTACATCACATCCGCCCTCGTTGCGGGCTACATCTACCAAGAGAGCTTTACATCCGTCTGGTGCTTCTTTGCCGCCATTGTCTCCATCTTCCTCATACTCGCCCTGAAGACCATCTGCCTCGAAAACCAACCCACCAAACGCAAACAATAAATAATCTTCTGCTATCAAATTCGTGACGCCATAAGAAGAGAAATTAACGCAGAGACGCAAAGACGGGGAGACGCAGAGAAGCCCACGACTAAATCTACCAGAAGAAAGTTCCTTTCTTCTGGTCAGAAGTTTTTATTGCTTATAAGAAGGCCTTAAGGCCTCCTTATAAGCAATAAAAAGATTTCTCTCTTTCTCTGCGTCTCCCCGTCTCTGCGCCTCTGCGTTGATATCGCTATTCTCTAACAAGAAATGAATAGAAGTCTTTGTAAGCAACATCACTAGCCTTGTGATTGGTTTTGATGGCTTTCAGCATCAGGTTTTTGGGGGTGTGTTCGGTGTCGATGAATTCGATCACTTGGACTGCGTAGCCGGAGGCTTCCAGGCGCAGGGCACGGAGGGCATCTGTTGCAAGGGCTGAAAAGCGCTCTTTCAGTATCCCATGCTTCAGGATGGGGGCTAGAAGCGGCTGGTTGATTTTTGTATAGAGTTCATGCTGACAGCAGGGGACAGCGAGGATCACTTCCGTACCAGCTTGAATGGCACGGTCTAAAACAAGATCAGTTGCAGTGTCGCAGGCATGAAGAGAAATAACGAGGTCGATTTTTTTAGTGGATAGAGGAAATGTTTTGATGTTGCCTTCAAAAAACTGGAGGGATTCATAACCAAGGTCTTTTCTAATGGACTCTAAATGATCGACAACATCTTGTTTTAAATCAATTCCGGTGATGTTGACTTTGCGTTTCAACGTATCTGTCAAGTAGTGGTAGAGGGCGAATGTCAAATAAGCTTTGCCACAACCAAAATCCACTATATTTAATGGTTCATTTTTGGATAAATGAGGAATGGCGGACGAGACGATCTCAAGAAACCGGTTGACTTGGCGATATTTAGCTTGTTTATCAGGTTTAATTTTTCCTGAGGCATTTGCTATGCCAAGTGCCTTCCAAAATGGTGCATGAGAAGCTTCATCCAGGATATATTTTTTCAATCGGTTATGCTCTTGAACTTCAGGCTGCTTAGTGGGTTTTGATTGGATCCATCTCCATTCCCCATTTTTGGATTTAAGAGCTAAAAAATCCGCTTCATCTGTATAAAAATGAGCTTCTTTAAAGTTCTCCATATACTCTGAGAGAGCAGTTTCTGCTTCTTTTGTGCTCAAATTACGATGTAAGACCTTTTTTTGCTTATAGATCGAAAACTGAAATTGGATGGTGCCTTTAATTTTAAGCGGAGTGACCACTATTTTATCTTCCCCGTCTTTATGACGAGGCTTGCTTAGAATTGCTTTGATTAAAAAACTATCGTTAAAGATGGTGTGTATCATTTTGTCAGGTAATAAGTTCGTTTATAGAAATCGATCATTTCTTGTTTTAATTGGTCCCTTTCCAAGATTTTAGTGGGACATTTTGGAAGAGATTTAAGCAAATAGGCCCCATAGGACTTAGCGACAAGGCGATTATCCAAACAAAGGATACATCCCCGATCTTTCTTGTTCCGAATCAAGCGCCCAAACCCTTGTTTCAATTTAATAGCTGCCTGAGGCAGCAAAAGCTCCTTAAAAGGGCTTGCGCCTCTTGCTTCAATCGATTCACTCTTGGCCTCAATCAATGGATCTGTCGGCACTTTAAAGGGTAATTTGACAATGATCACAAGTCTGAGTGCTTCACCGGCTACATCCACGCCTTCCCAAAAAGAATCAGTCCCAAAAAGGATAGAACGATCTTTTGATATAAAGCGGTTCAGTAGCATGCCTCTTGTCTCAGATCCTTGTTTTAAAGGATGGTACTTTGCTGCTGCAAGCTTTCCAGCCAATCGATCAAAACATGTTTTAAGCATTCCATAGGATGTAAACAGAATAAAGGCATTGCCATGGCTTGCCTCAATGGCATCCCATATGATTTTTTCCGCCTGGTCCATAAAATCAGGAGCAGATGGAGCTGGGACATCTTTTGGGATGATCAAGAGGGCCTGTTTTTCAAAATCAAAAGGGGACTCAAAGGAAGCTTCAATCAAAGGTCTGTCTTTAATCAGCTTAAGGCCCATTTGCTCTTTAAAATAGTTAAAAGAACCTTGAGTGGTCAAAGTTGCACTTAATAGAGCAACTGTATCAAGCGGATTGAATAAATACTTCAATAGCAGGTTTGAAATATTGAGCGCTGCATCGATACAACTAATATTTTGCCCGGCTTTTGTCAGATTGGTTTCAAGCCAACGGATCGTCTCCGTTGTCTTTGGAGCCGTTGCAAAATTTTCAATGGTGCATGCCTCGCCCTCAAGCCTTCCTGCCAGATTCTTTAGATCC
>CAZOAX010000309.1:0-3056 GCA_964577735.1 uncultured bacterium | reverse complement strand
GATCTAGGATCTCATGTGGTCTATGAATTCCCGGAACTTCAAGGAATTATGGGGGAAATCTATGCTCTCCACGCCCATGAGGATAAAGAAGTTGCACTTAGCATCAATGAACATTGGATGCCAAAAGGAGAAAATGCACAGCTCCCTGAAAGTCCGACAGGGATTATTTTAAGCCTTTCTGACAAGATTGATAACTTAATCAGCTGCTTTGGCATGGGCCTTAAGCCTACCTCCTCAAGCGATCCTTTTGCATTGAGAAGGCAAGTCTTTGGGATGATCCGCATTTTACTTCAAGGGAAATACCGCCTCCCCCTCCAGGAAGTTATTACAGCTTGTATTGCACATTTTCCCCCATTGAAAAGCCAAGAGATCTCAAGTGATATCTCCCAATTCATTCTCAATAGAATTAAAACAGTCTTTTTAGATTTTGACTTGACCAAGGATGAAATTGAAGCGGCCCTTTCACTTGGCTTTAATGACATCTACGATGCATTTTGCAGAATACAAGCTTTGAGCGATTTTAGAAAAAATAGCACCGATCTACCCGCTTTACTGGAAGTGTACAAGCGTGCAAAAGGACAGATCCCGGCTAATTTCCAAGGAAAATTCTCTGAGACACTGATTAAAGAACCGGCAGAAAAAGCCCTTTTGAATGCTTTAGAAAAGGCATCACAAAATGTATCAGGTGCAATTAAAGCCCATGATTACTCTAAAGCTTTTATTCATCTTGCAGGCTTAAAAGAGCCTCTTGCCGGACTATTTGATGAAGTAAAAATATTAGATGAGGATCTTGATATAAGACAGAACAGGCTAGCTCTCCTGCAAAATGTTTTTGCTGAATTCGGCCTGCTTGTTGACTTCAGCAAGCTTCAATTAAGCCCTAAATAATCATTTAGGGCATTAACATCGGTAAGATCGAATTCCGGTGCTGTAAAGGCGATCATTTCATCCAATGATTTGATCTCCGCATACTCTCGAATGGACAAATCTTTCTCAAAAGCGTAAAGCAAAACAGCTGTACGTTGCTTGAATGCAAATTCTTGAGAACTGCCATTGTCCACTTCATTAAATGCACCTATCTCAGCATCTTGAACTTCACTTGCTTTTTGCAGTTCCTCAAGCAACCGCTTTAAATTTTCCCCTCTTAAAGCAATCGCTGTATCATGCCGCGCATCCATACTAAATCTTTTTTCAGCTTGGGGAAGAGCTGCCCACTTGTTCTGTTGCCGTCTATATCCACCATCATCAACAGAAGGGTTTACTTTAGGAAATGCCATCTGATTATCGATTAAGACAATTCCATGCGTGCGATCATCTTCTGATTTGGCATTCTTCTTAATCAACCAATTTTCAAAATGACGGTCCTTATTCAAGATCAACCCATCTGTAATGGCTAATTTTTCAAAATCGGCTTGAGAGATTTTTGCTGTAATCCTGTCTTTATAGCGCCATGCATTGAACCGCAAACGCAGATTGCCAAAAATAGCTCCCGTTGAGTTCAGTTTAAGATATTCATCTGCAGATTTGGTTCCAGGCGCAAATACTTGAAAGGAGCCCTCTTCTACCGTGGCAATCTTCCCTTCATTTGCAGATGCAAATTTCTTACTTGCTAATTGTGTAATGTCAGCTCGAGGAACGACATCAATATTCAAATGGTCCGCCATGACGGTCGTTAATTTTTCGGAAACATATCCAGATCCCGGCCAAAATTGTTCGTGGCGATTAACTCCAAAACATGCAACGATGCAGTTTTTAATTCTATGAGCTAGTTTGGGGGTGCCGACACTTGTGGACTCTTCAGATCCCGGCTTGAAAACACCAATAATTTTCATCTTATGATCACGAACAAAGTATGAACCGCTCGCGCCTTTACTAATTGGTTTTAATTCTATGCCAAGATCTCTTGAAAGCTTTGCTTTTTCAATGCGTCGCTGCAGTTTTTGAGCTTTATTTAGTTTAGCAAGTTCGGGATTTAAAATTTGAGGCAGGGAATTTTTATCCACAATGAGAGCATCTCCAAGCACGCTACGATCAAAAATATTCTTTGAAAGTGAAGCTAATCGACCAAAAAAGAACTCTCTAACAGCTATTTGTTGATCAACATCAAGACCCTGCTGCGGTAGATCATTGGCTAGTTGAATGATGTTTTTACTAATTAGTTCTTTAACTTCTCTGTTCTTTCTATTTTTTTGAAAAAAATAGACAAGTTTTGAAAAGCCTTGAGCCCTGACAATTTTTATTGTCTGATCAGTTTGATCAACTTCAAAATGCTCGTTCTTGCCTAAAGTCTTAGATAATTCTTTTAAGTTACTCCTCGTAACTCCATTTTTTATCCAGGCAAACTCAATAGGTTGAATTGGCATTCGATCTACCCAACATAATAATTAATTAAATACTAATTAAATTATAGTTGGTTTTATCAATTAAATGCAAATCAATAGCAGAAGTAATAATTATTTGATTAATATCTAAGAAAACATCGAATAAATTGTTTAATCTTGAATTATCAAGACTAATCCCCATGTCATCTATCAAAAGAAGTGGATCTTCTCCTGATTCAACGCGCATTCTTTCCCATTCCGCAAGCTTCAAGGCTGTCACGAGTGAGCGAACCTCTCCTTCGCTTGCAAAATGGCGGGCAGATCTCCCCTGTATATTAAGAACTAAGTCATCCCGGTGAACCCCAAGAGATGTATAGCCAAGATCCAGATCTTTGAAACGGCAATTTTTTAGTTTTTCGAGAATTTTTTCATAATCCGGACTACCAAATGAAGATTGATAGCGCAAAGAGGCAATTTCTGGCAGACCGCTGATTTTTTTATAATAAGACGCTAAAAGCTCGTTTAATTCCTTTACGGCCGACTCTCTCTGATGAATGATATAGGCAGCAGAAAGAGCCATAGAAGCTTCAAAGATCTCAATCGCATGAGTTTTCCGAGAACGGATCTGCATATTTCGCTGTTTAAGCGCTTTTGAATAGCGCATCACATGGTGGATATATAAAGGATCGACTTGAGCGATCTGGAAGTCCAGATAATGGCGGCGAACAGGCGGTG
>CAZOAX010000308.1:0-3084 GCA_964577735.1 uncultured bacterium | reverse complement strand
GATGAAGAAAGAATTAACATGATATGCAGGATCGCCTCTGGCGGCAGGATAAGCAGGATGTATCACTTTTTATTTTCGTCAGGTAGGGATTCTTCTTTGAATCTGATTATTTGCGCTCTTTAGAGCACAAATAAAAGGTCTTTATTCATTATCTTTGGAGCATATCCTGCCTATCCTGCCGCCGGAGGCGATCCTGCAAATCCTGTTAGTTTTCTTTTCGTGAAGAAATTTGTTATTTTCCATTAAAGAAACTGAAGAGGACGGCTTTTCATAAGGTGTTAGCATCACCCTTCGGCTTTATCAATAAATTCTTTTAACACCTCATCAACATTTGGCGTTAAAAGGGAGTCCATCAGTTTTTGTGCATCTTTATAATCTTGCACAATAGAATCCTCACGTGAAAATGATAGTGTTTTAGCCAGGATATGCTTCAAGTCGTCTAGCCTTTCGCTATTCTTAGGAATGGTTTTGATGATCGAAACTAAAGAAGCTTTTATTAAGGAGGGATCTAACGCATATACACTTCTTCTTTCTTGGGTGAAGAGATTTTTACCCCAATCATCATCCTTTCGCAAATGGCGAGGTCCAAGATAGCCCTCTAGATGATACATTTGATTGAACGCTGCCCACTCATCGAATTTCTCTTTAATTTTGCCGAAATCTTGATTTGAATCTTCTATAAACCCTTTTAGGATCATAAAAACCAAGACCGCTTGTTCAGGTTGGGCATAAGAGCAGTTTCCGGCGGTTTGAAAAGGCAACCCACACAAGGATTCCAGCAACTCCTCTTCAGGACCTTGTGTGAATCCGAGCGACTTCGGCAAGATCTCATCAATCAGTTTCTCATAATTTTCTTGAGACAATTTGTCTGACGCGACGATAGAATCAAATATATTCTTATCGAATTTATTCGCATCAAATTTAAATACTTCTACCGGCTTTTTACCTCCTTCCCCTCTATTGCTTATAACAAAATAGGGACCAAAGGTCATGAATGCCACCGTATGCTTGTTAAATCCCCCCATCATCAATTGGGGCACATCTTTTCTCTGCATTCTACCCGTATTTCCACTCTTCAAAAAATGAATCAAAAGCTTTGATTCTTCTTCGTCTATTAGCTCCGGATAGTGCTTAGAAATGATTTCAGTCGTTTTGCACATTTTTTTGAGCCAATACGCGGGTGATCCCCCTTCAAGCTTGACTGGAATATGTGTTTTTTCCTTGGACTGAATATGACTGACACCTGCTATATTTGCGCTGTGAGCGACTGCGATAAGCCTTAATATTTCTTTATGCATTAAACGGCTGGCAGGATTTAGCTTGTCCACCAGTAAAGCAATCACTTGACGATCTGCTTTTGAGTTGTAGAGAAGAAGGTCCACTAAAACAGTCCGCCCCCTCTTATTTTGAAGATTGATATCCGGTTTGTGCTTAAGCAGCAGTTTAACAATTTCTAAATTTCCTGAGTTGCACGCATGATAAAATGCATTATGGCCCTTTCTATTGGTTTCATTTGGAGCTGCTTTGCCGGTTTCCAGCAAAGAGAAGACACAATTTAGATCATCCGATCCTGCCGCAGCCATCAGAGGCGTATTTCCATCAAGGTCTTTCACCGCAGGGTCTGCACCAGCATCAAGAAGAAGCTGCAAAATTTCATGATTTCCTGCTTCTGCCGCATACAATAAAGGTGTCACTCCATCAGAATCCTGCACATTTACATTAATATTCGATCGCACGGCCTCCTGCACAAACTTGAGATCACCCTCGGAGGCAGCTTCAAGCAGTAAATAAGTCGGATTTATCTTGGAAAGAAAAACCCCAAGTTCCGGATCGGAGCGAGATAACAAATTTTTCAATTTCTTTAAAAGGTGACGGATCTTAACATTATCAGTATCGACTGTCAGTAAAGACCATTTAGCCATAGGCAGGTCTATTACATTTTTGTATTTTGCGACATTTTGATAAAAAATCTTAACACAATCTTTTTGTTGTGATCCATCGATATGAATAAGCGGGTCTATATGTTCAAGCAGCTCGTCTGCATTACGAATCCATTCATCATAACTAGACGAATTCAACCACTTGTTAATTCCACCACTAATTGAATTACTCATAATATTGATTATTATAACACACTATTGATAATTAAATAAAAAAAATATTGCATCAAATAAACAGATACCCCAATCTAAAAAAAAGGAGTTTGCATGACATTCCCCATTCAATTCGTAAAACCTTCAGGTAGTTATGATTTTGTTTCACCCGTGATCAATTTTACCGGGAATGTGGCCGCCGTCGGCTTCGGATCGGCAGGGATTGGAACGATTACTTACCTCAGCCTAAAAGCACTCGGGTTTGATGAGATAGCCACCTCTCCCGTAGTTGCGATCCCTGTCTTCCTAGGAGAACTCGGGATCGCTGGAACTGTCATTGGAGGTGGTCTGATCACAGCGATGGTATACGGAGTTTCAAGGGCCATAGGCAGTAGCCGTTAGATTGCGTCCCACAATCTTTCTAACCCTTCTTCGATTGCCTTCGTACGCTCAGGCTCGGTCAAGCCCGCTTCATAAATGATGGTAGCAAGAGCTTCAATCTGAGAATTTGCAGGCACTCCCATATCTAACGCAAACCCAGCCAGTTGATACAAGGTAAATGGGGGAAGGGAATGATCTAAAAGTTTTTCCTCTAAAAGGGATACCAAAACTTCGGGCGACTCTTCAATGCTAATTTGTTGTTGACTCACTATGAACGGTTGAAGCAATAAGGTTGCAATTATCCCGTTAAAATCAAGGTCAGAACTAAACACTTCATAAGAGTCATATGGCAACAGAGCTAAAACAGCATCTCTATGTTCTTGAGGAATAGTAGCTACACCTCTTAAGACACTTTCTGCGTCAAATTCATCAATAAAATAAGGAAGATCCCACTTATCAAGGAGATCCAAAATACTCAAGAGGACATCTTCCCGATCACTTGGACAAATCTCTCTAAAAAGAGTAATCGAGTTATTTAAATCATTTTCATTTTTATCGGGGTAATTTTTTACCTCGTTAATAGAAAGTAACAGAAGATCAACACGATTAG
>CAZOAX010000307.1:0-3085 GCA_964577735.1 uncultured bacterium | reverse complement strand
TGTGGCATGACAGACGGTGAGAGAGCTCTAGGTAATTTTACAAAAAGATTTAATCAGGAAATTACTAAAGAGTATGGTTTCTCTCTTTTTGGTTCGGGTGCGTCTTACCCAATAAAAATCGAGCATATAAATTTGAATTTTGTATCGAAATCTGCAGAGGATGTAAAGGGAGCGAGAAAACTAGCCGTTGAGATTGCTCACAAAATGATCGATCGAATGAATCAAGATAGTCAATTATTAAAGTACCTTTCAATCACCCCGGCGAGCGTAAAGCATGTATGCCTTACTATCGGCTTTAAAGATCCAAAAACTCCGGGATCATTAAATTCTGTGATGGTAATAGGGTCGCGAAATAAATTGTGTTTCAATACATATAATGAAGATCAGACGGTGTTACTTGATCTTCATGAGGAATCGTTTGATGAGGCTGAGAGAATTGTGCTGCAGGAAGCGTCTTCAAAAGAATAAAAGGCGTACACGGTTCTGCACACGCCTTTTGGGATAATTAAATCTCAACTACAATTGAAGGAAGATCCTGTAATACAGGTTCCTTGAGATCTTTGCATGCTTTTGTAAGAGTAGATAAAGCGATAAGCTTTTGGCTTATTTGGTTTATATTGAAAATGAGTTCAGGCAAGCCTTTTACAGCTGCTTTTTCCACTTCTTTATCGTTCGGTTTTTCCCATGCAAGCCAAGTGCTGATCGCGTTTGCGGCACTCGCTAAACCGCCTCCGATGACAATTCCGGCAGGTGTTGGCCAATATCCACCCATCCAGCCGCCGGCAGCAGACATCCATCCGGCGAGGTTGACGTAAGCAAAATTGCGCATGTATCTTCCACAATTAAAACCCTCTTCAACTTCAGTCTCTTGTGGCCTCAGGTCATCAAAGAGCAGGCATTCAAGGTTTAGGGCTTTGATCTCTTCTACAAGGTCATTGAGCTTAGTGCCACATTCATTGAGCTCTTTAAGCAGACGAGGAATTGCTTCTACTGCTCTTTGAATTTTGGCCTCATTTGTTTGTTCATATGCAAGTAAAGTACTGACCCCATTTCCAATGCCGCCTAAAACAGCTCCTCCGATAATGCCGGCGGTCGTCGGAACAAAACCACCGAGCCATCCACCTGCTGCAGATAGGCTTCCTGCTGTGCATAATCGGATGCAATTGCGGTGGTGTCTGTTAAACGTGCAAAAAGAGGTATCTTCTTCTGGATCTTCAGTTGGAGGCACTTCAGGTAAGTTGATTGTGACAGAGTAGATGTTTTGCATTTTGTCGATTACTTGATCCAGATACTGGTTGATCACCTGAGATCTTTCCAGGAGCTTGGGAAAGTCCTCAACTAGCCTTGCTTCTATGAAGTATTGATCGGGGTTTTCCCATGCAAGCCAGGTGCTTGCTCCATTGCCGATGCCTCCAATCGCTCCACCGGCAAGTATCCCTCCAAAAGTGGGTGAAAAACCCGCTACGACGCCGCCTATAACAGATAGCCCTCCAGCAAGAGAAACGCGGAGCGCATTCCGCTCTAGTCTTTCTATGCAGCCCCAATTTGCGTTAAGTCTCATTTCATCATCATCATCCTCTTTTGTGAGAACGATAGGGGAAAAAACAGGTAAAATAGTCACTGTGTTCATATAATTTCCTTATTAATAATATGTCTAATAAATGGAATAGATTAGATGAACAAGGTGGGCGGGTGGTTCCTTGAGGAAAGGATTTCGAGTTTTGGAAAGTATTTAGCTAAGAAATAACAGAATAGACGCCGGCTTAATACAAAACATGCTGTCAAAAGAATGAGGACAAGGGCAATAACGGTATCTAATGCTTTTGCTCGACTAAGGGCAGTCAATAAGTCCGATGTTTCCTGAGATTGAACAACAACAGAATTTTGTTTGACGGGTACACGCCATTCCGTGGAATGGGGACATTTTAAGGATGCATCAAGAGGGCTTTCAATATTGAAAGTGAAAAATAGGGAAAATAATAAAAAAAAGTGTAGAAAATCAGATTTTTTATAAGTTAAATGTCTGAATGTTACTTCCACTCGTATTTCTGTAGATTGTTGAGGATTAAATCATCACATTGTCCATTTAGCTGCATTTCAAGTTGGATTAGAGCTTTGGCATTTACGGTGAGAGCTTCATGTGCCTGATTACAGTACTCCATTTGCTTGGTAAGTGCCAACATAGCATTTTGATGATGAGATTGCTGAAGAATTAGTTCATAAATTAAGTTTTCGAGTTGTTCGACAGAGGTGTGTGGGATTTGAATTTCAAATTTTTTGATTTCATCTTCATTCCAAATGCGTTCTTGCGATTGTTGTAAATCTGTATAGCGGGCTTTAGTATGAATGATTTTTGATTTTTGAGAGTGCGCGACTTTGCATTCTTTAAATAGAACATTCAATCGGAGAAGAAGGATTTGATGGGCATGATATTCTTTTTCGGCATGACTCAAACTTTCAAGTAGTTTTTGTGAAGCGACCTCACGGTACAAAAGTTTTAATTTTGTTTTTTCCAGTAGTTCCTGCACGTCGTTTTCGTTATGATCAAGCTTTAAACGATTGTGAGTCTTTTCAGTAGAAAGGATATATCTTGTGAGTGTCAGCTGGTTTTGAGTGGCAAGTTGAAGTGCTTTGATGAGTTCGAGCGCTTCATTTTGGCTTGATTCAGGATTCTCTAAATAATCTTCAGTAGCGGAAATGATTTTTCGCAAAGTGGGCTTGTGTGTATTACTTGGTATAACTTCAATATTCTTCTTTACGGAGTTGTGTGACCATTCTTGTTCGTAAAGATCAAGAGCAGGCTCAACGGGTGGAGAAAAGCAATTAACTAAAAATGAATAGCACATATTAATGCGAGGGTATGCTCGAAACGTCTTTAACTGCGCTCAAAGGGATGGAGCCGTTATAAAGGTGATAATATAGATTTGTTCCTCCGGGATTGGCTTCGTAGGCTAAGCGCCCAGATAAGTTCTTTGAGGTTACCTTCAGTACGACATAACTTTGATTGTTCCAAAACTTTTGAATGATACGGGGAAGTTGTTCTTCTGTTGATAGATGAATAAACTCAGTATCCATTGTAGAGGGT
>CAZOAX010000306.1:374-3086 GCA_964577735.1 uncultured bacterium | reverse complement strand
TGCCGCAAGGGACTTTTAATACAAGGTCCTGGCCTTTCTTTCCAGAGCAGAGATCACGTCCACCGGGTTGACCATTCTGAGCTTTTAATATTCTTCGATTACGATACCAATCCAGTGAATAGACATTTCTATCTGCTTGAATAATGACAGAGCCGCCTTTGCCGCCATTTCCGCCGCAAGGTCCGCCTTTTGGAATATATTTGGCACGTGTCCATGCAATAATTCCATCTCCGCCACGCCCGGCAGTTAAATCTACTACAACTCGATCGAAAAACATAAGAATATTATTAGGGGAATATATGAAAATTAAAAAAACTCTTGTGATTCGAACGACTTTAAAGACGTTCGAACCTCAAGATGGATGCTATGCGCCGCATTCGATTGAAATAAACGTTCTGCTGCTCTTACGGAAGGAAACAACGCCTTCAACAAGGGCAAAAAGAGAATCATCTTTTGCTCGCGCTACATTTTTACCTGGGTGCCACTTTGTGCCCCTTTGTCTTGCGAGAATACTTCCCGCTGTAACCACTTGACCTGAACCGACTTTAACCCCGAGACGTTTTGAATGGGAATCGCGACCGTTTCTTGTCGATCCTTGACCTTTCTTATGTGCCATGACTAGTCCTCATTACACTCTATTTTTTAGAAATTCCAACTACTTTAACACGTGTGTATTTTTGGCGGTGGCCAAACTTTCTGCACTGAGTATGGTTGGGTTTGTACTTGATTGAAGTAATTTTAGGGCCTTTTGTTTCCCCAATAACTTCGCAGCTGACTTCGTAGCCTTTAACTGCAGGAAGTCCTACAAGAGGCTCATTTTCATCACCGACGAACAAAACTTCGTCAAATGTGACTTTAGCGCCATCTTCAACATCCATTAGATCGACGTCAATGAAGTCGCCGGCAGATGCCTTGTATTGTCTGCTTCCTCTTTTAAAGATAACGTAGGAAGGATTTGTCTGTTTCATTTGTTCAGTCTCCAAAAATAGATCTGTAGAGACGAATTATATTTGGCTTCAGAATTGAAATCAATCAAGAAATCAAGCTATACCTAAAAATATGAGCAGCGCAATCATTCAATTCCCCCTCGGCGAGCAAGAAGCCCATCAACTCCATAAAGAGTTTCCCCTGATAGATTTTGTCCATTTTCCAAAAACTGCACTTGCCGAAATCCCGGAAGAAACGTGGAAAACAGCGGATATTCTATTTGGCGATCGCCTTTCTGAAGAAAATCTATCCGCCGCTGTTGATCTCAGATGGATCCACGTTCCATCGCCCCAAATGCAACGTCTTTGCCTTAAAAACATTGAAGAGCGCGGCAATATACTTATTTCTACAACTCCAGAGGGCAATATCCCTCAGATCAGCGAGTTTGTGATCGCAAACATCCTCAGTTTTGCAAAAAATCTTTTTCATTGGAAAGCAGCCGATCAATTTCCTCCTCTCCTCTGGGACTGCAAATGGCGCAACAATATGTGGTCACTTGAAGGGAAAATTCTCCTGCAAATTGGATTAAGCCCAGCCGGACTTGAGATCGCCCGCGGGGCCGAGTGCCTCGGAATGAAAGTCTGGGGCGTCGACCGCCTCCCATCCATTCGTCCCTACTGTGAAAAAAATTTCTCCCTTTCTGATCTACATCAACTCCTGCCAAATGCTGACGTTGTCAGCCTGACTATTCCACAGGGAGAAGACCCCATCGATTGCCAAATGGGGAAAAAAGAGCTCACTTTAATGAAGACCGATTCTATTTTATGCATTCTCGGAAGCCAGCGTCATTTAGATGAGGACACCCTTCATGAACTCTCAGGCAAATTCCGCGGAATCCTCTTGGATGCCCCCTACCAGACAACCATTTCTCCAAAATCCAAGCTATGGACCATCCCGAACCTCATTCTCACCCCGGGCGTCGCTCCGCGACCCAAAACTCCCGATCGAGAAGCCTTTAAGCTTTTCCGGATCAATCTAAGGCAATACCTCAATGGGAACTACTCAGACATGCTCAATCTGATCGACGCCCCCATCGCCCACCTCCCCGACTAAAAGAGAAATTTATCGCTTGCTCACATACATGCTTGTTAGGAAACGGAAGAAAAAAGTAAACGCAGAGGCGCAGAGACGGGGAGACGCAGAGAAGGCAATCGGCTCTTAATTGCCCAGAAGAAAGGAACTTTCTTCTGGACAGCAGTTTTTGTGCTCTGCAAGAGCACAAAAAAAATCTACTTCGTCTCGCTGTTTTCTCCGCGTCTCCCCGTCTCTGCGCCTCTGCGTTATCATCGCTTGAGCATAGACTTGAACAGATTTTCATCAAGAAGACAATATGGAAATATTTTCAAATTTAAGACTGGAGTTCGAAGTTTTGATATTCACGCATAAGATCGCGGAATTTGGCCGCGTCTTCAAAGCGCATTTCTTTGGCGGCTTTACGCATTTCAAGCTCATATTGTTTGATTTTGTTCTCGACTTCGGTAGCTGTTAGATAAGCTTCCGGTTTTTCTTTGACTGCGCGTGCCGGTTCAGGAACATATTCCCCCTCGACAAGGGCTGTTATTTCCCGTTTAACAGTCGTAGGCGTAATGCCGTGCTTGGCATTATAAGCCATTTGGATTTCACGTCTTGCTTCAGTGATAGCAAGTGTCTTTTTAATAGCATCCGTCATTACATCGGCATACATAATGACACGACCTTCGCTATTACGTGCTGCCCTGCCGCAAG
>CAZOAX010000306.1:0-364 GCA_964577735.1 uncultured bacterium | reverse complement strand
GAACAAGGGCCGTTTCACTGCGCAGGAATCCTTGTTTGTCGGCATCTAAAATGGCAACAAGGGACACTTCCGGTATATCGAGACCTTCTCTGAGCAAGTTGATCCCGACAAGGACATCGAATGTGCCGGCACGAAGATCTTGGATGATCTGGGAACGCTCAATAGTATCGATCTCTGAATGGAGATATTTAGCGCGGATGTTCAATTCTGTGAGATATTTCGTCAATTCTTCTGAAAGCCGTTTTGTCAAGGTAGTGACAAGGACTCGTCCACCTTTAGCAGTATGCTGACGGATCTCTTCTAAGCAATCATCGACCTGGGTTCTAGCTGGCCGGATCTCAATAACTGGATCTAAAAGCCCTGT
>CAZOAX010000305.1:0-3087 GCA_964577735.1 uncultured bacterium | reverse complement strand
CTATTTAAATCTACTTTAGTTTATACCTTCAAAGTTTGCCAATTCGATAGGTACTACTGCTAGTTGTAGCAGATTCTCTCTCAAATTGGAAAGCTCCATGACTTGTTTTTGATTATCTGCACTCACATCAAATGTAATTCTCCACCCTCCGTCTACTGTTGTGGCTGCCTTATTAAAGATCGCCGTTAGAGTTATGCCGTTCATTTTTATACGGCCCGATCGTATTTCTTATTGAGGTACTCTGAAATCTCTAAGTTAAGAACATAGAATTCATCATAGAGTTCCTTGCTGATATGAATTTCCACCCCCCCATTACGGAGTGCTTCTACCATTTCCTCATCTCTCTCATTAAGTTCTACGAGATGATCAACAAAGGTCCCTTTGTCTCCGATAGATTCGACCCTGTTCTTAAGATCAATAGCCAGTCGTGGGTCATATTTAAACTCTGGGCCAAACATAAGACGGTAAAGCTCATTTCTATTTCTTATACGTGAGTTGAGTCTTTGAATAAGAACCTGACGTTTAAATCCTTTGACAATATACCCAGTCCCATCAGGAGTTTTCTCAAACACTGCATCCTCGTGAACCCTGGGATCATTCAACCTTTTGCTACTTTCCATCGTAATTTCCTCTTCCATCTTGCTTATTGAGCCGCTCATCGTAAACCTCTTCTCTTGAGATGATGACATCCTCATCTGCTTCGATCATGATTCTAAATTCTTTCCCGTTCCTCTCGATGGGACTGACTCGGATCCTATCCCCATCAATGAGAATCCCTTGGCCTAACTTCCTGGTCAGTACGAGTCTTCGTTTCATTACACAGCCCCACAATAAGAAGTCTTCTGATGAATGCGCTTAAAGATATCGTCAGCCCAGTACTCAAAGCTGTGGCACTTGCCTTCATTGGTCTTAAGATAAGCGCGTCCCGCTTCAATCATGTCAGCCCACTCATTCTCACGCATCCCAGCTAGGAAGCTGTAGAGCTCCTCATAGGATCTAAAGTCTCTGATATCCACGTATGCCTTCTTGGGCACGTAGTTATGAACCATAGGGTCTCCTAGATAGACTGGAACCGTATGAGCTGCCAGACAGTGAATCAGCTTCTCAGTGAGATAATAGGGCTCAGCCGTATTCTCTATGGCAAATGAGAACTTATAGAGTGACTGGATGGTATGCTTATCTGAGATAGGCTCAGCTTTAAGATTGTGAATGGCAATGGCGGCATCAGTGAACTGGTATGGGAAATGAAACTGATGCCAGCCATGACCAAACAGATCAAATTGAAACGGTCTTGCAAATGTTTCAATGATCTTAAGTCGAGTTGAATGAAGCTCGTTTCTTAAAGCTTTTCTGAAGGACTCTGACTCAGGCTTAGCTGGAAGATTCCAGCATTGCTTGTTAGCGGCTACCATGCAGATGAATCGTCTGTCTGAGTAAGGAACGGGGAGGCGCTTGAGTTGTGAGCTGTAGCTAGGGAATGCGCTTAAGCGGTTACCCTCTCCGAAGTAGTACTGGTGCTTGACCTTCTTTTTGACTTCCTCGATCTGATCCCAGAACTCAGGGGCGTACATTTTAGACTCGAAGCAATAACCCACGTCAAAGGTAGCTCCAAGAGAGAGCATGAGATCTGCTCTAGCGTCCCATTGCTCCTGAATCACTGAAGCCGTGGTAAAGTCTACGTTTAGATCAATTGCCTCCTGAGCAGACATAAGAAGGCAGCCTGCGCTTTTAAGCTTAGCCCTCAGAAGAGGAAGCCATTCAGCACCTGGGTATTTCTTACAAACATCAGGCAAGTCAGCCTTGTCGGTGTTGAGTTCTTCGATTTGCGTGTTGAATATTACGAGTTTTGTCATAAAAGGTTTTCAGGTGAGCCCATCAAAGGGAGAGGTCGGTGGCGAGGTAGGCGTCCGGGTGACGACCCCGGCACCTGTATTCCTAAGATGGGCTCGCCCCCAATCTGTTTTAAAAAGTTACACCCAAGCAAGGTTTAATTTACTCAAAGACTTTCTTTTTTTTGGAAGACAACACTTACAGAGTCTCTGATCTTCTGAGCCGATGGTTCTTGGGGTAAAGATTGTCTTGCAGCACTTGCACTCGATCTTCCTGCAATCAGCGCAACACCCAGTTGAGTAATACCCCTTTTTCCCGCATCCACCGCTGCATAACCACTTTTCCAAAATCCACCCCTCCCGGAAAGTTTGAATTCTTTCTATGAACTCACTTTTAAAAAGAACACCATTCAAGGCTTATTTTCATTCCTTGTAGAATTTATTGTCTGACTATTTTTATCGTTTGTTAGTGTATTAAATTTAAGGTGTCGCTCAACGTCTTCAACCGATCTTGCAACGAATGCGATTCCACCATGATTGATGACCCTTTGGAGAAACGCAGCCTGCTCAGGAGAAATGCGCCCGGTCTTTGTCTTCACCTCGATCGCAAGGAACTTACCTTTCCAGATGCCGAGGATGTCTGAGACGCCCTTGATCTTGTACCGACTGGTGTTACGTCTGAAGATTCCTTTGGCTGCGTCGTAAATCCCTACTGAGTCATTGATCCATGCAAAGCAATCTCGCTGGAAGAGTAGCCATCCCATGATCGCGTTCACGATTCGTTTCTCGGGAGTCACGCCGACCTCCCAAATCCTGCTTGCGCGAGAATCTGACGAACCTTCTCGGGATCAGTCTCGATAAATTCCTCCTCGGCTTGCTTATCTTCGACGCGCTTTTTGTTTTGCGTTGCGATAGCTTTTTTCTTCGAGGCGAGGTTTGCAAATTTATCAACTCGCCATTTGCCGTACTTGTCGGGCTCCAGGACGCGTGCAAGCGAAACGTGTTCCTTCGGGTCGAACCCGTCATTTGGTTTCTCGTGGCGGGCTCCGTAGAGCGCCAAATCAACCATCTCTGCGCCCCATCTCGGAATCGATCTGGCAATCATGGTTTCTTCCATCGGCGAAAGCTTGCGATCGTGAATGCCAAACGCTGCGAGAGTATCAAGCCAGGTTTTCTTGCAAGCCTCTAGGGCGCTCGAGGTGATGGGCTGCGAAGTTGTTTTTGTTTCCCCCACACCCCCTTCTTTTTCCTCTTCTTC
>CAZOAX010000304.1:0-3100 GCA_964577735.1 uncultured bacterium | reverse complement strand
CTTCATCAGTCCCTGTATATAATCCTATATAATTTAAGTTCACTTGAATTAAAACTTCGCTTACAGATACGCAAGAACCACTTTGAAAAAAAAGGTTTCCTTTTTGATCAAACCCCATTAATTGAGCTGCAAGCACAAACTCTTTGATGACCCGCTCTTTTATTAAGTCATAAACTTCGCCAAGACTCAGCTCAATCTCATTTTTCTGAAAAAGATTGGATTTCGCAATGGGATTAAAACCTGAATTTTTAATAGATTGATGCAGTACATTTTTTAAGTATCTCCATTTAGCATGAAGCTCCTTGCAAGGACACCGCTTTCCTTCAGGATCTATCATTTCATCCTGATCTGAATTCCATCCTCTTTTTTTCAAGATATCAACGAAATCCTCATAGACCATCAATCGCTGGATGACCGATTTAATCTCTTCATAATCATCCTGAACATCCACATCTTCTACAATGGAATTCTGAAGCTGCTTAGCAAGATTTGCCATTATTTCTTGATTGGAATGAAATTCGGTCATCAACTTGTTCGTTTCCTGAGAGCTTAGAAAAGTACCATTCTGGTAAGTTAATAAACTTTCAATCGGATGATAACTGCACCCATGATCTTGGATAAAAAGAAGTACGGTATTTTTCAAATGGTAGAAATTGCATTCAAGATCGGAAAATAAAATCTTTTTACCGAGTAGATCAATAACAAATTTTCGATCACAACTAAACTTGGCCCCTCGGAGGGCCATCTGATCACAAAATTTATCAAACTGGAAATAGAAGCTAAGCTTTTCTTTGATTTGATTTATTTCACTGTTTTTTAGAGCATCTTGTGCAACGCTTGAAATTTCCTGATGGCCGGGATCCCCATCTACAGGAATCTCTTTAGATAAATAAACAACATTTTCATTTGTGCTGATGGCCGATGAGGAATTTGTCATGACTTGCCTAAGTTGTTAGTCCCGACGATATAGGAAAAACCTCATTTCAAGCTACACATGAATAAGGAGGGGAAATCCCCTCCTTAACTTATTTTAACTTATTTTATCCCCATTTGATCAAGAGTTAAAAGGATTACCATCTCTCGTACGGTCTTACAGTCTTCACCATCTATAAACACCTTTAATTCCGGCTCATAGTGCATTTTAAACGTAAGAATAGCACTTTGAACGAGCTCTTTTAAAAGATGATCTTTTTTTGACTCACAAAGTTCATCCAGCGAACCTTCCCCCATTTGAAGTTGTATGTAGAATTTATTGCGCTGCCACTTACTTTTCACATCTTTTAGATTGTACGTTTTTCCTTCCGGGCTCAAAAATGTGTCCTCAAGCGTATTGATCTCCCACCCCATCTCTTGTAAAGCACCTTGAAGGGCTTCAAAATCTAACATCAAAGCTAAAGCTGCTTTAAATTCTCCGATATCAGGGTAAAGATTGTAGTCGATCTTGATCTCTTTTTGAGGCATTTTCGACAATTGAGCAAGCTTTTGCTTTTCTGCCATAAAAAATGCACTTGCTAAGTTATGAGCTGTCTCCACATCGATAGCAAAATGCTCAAGACAATGTGATCCTCGCGCGGTATTGTACGTAAAGCCATTTTCCTCCATGTATTGAAGGAATTTTTCTCTTCTTGGATTAAAGACTCCTTCACGAAGCTCCTCAAACCCCATAAATTCATCATTTGGCCCTTGAACATATTGGGCTTCTTGATTGACTCGCCAACCATTGCGCCCAAAATCACTTAGATATTCATTGAAACGCAGAATACTATTAAGCGTTGCTTTAGCCTCTTCAACTCTTGGATCTTTTTTAAGCTCAATCTGGATCGGACTGCCATTGGGTTTCACAAAACATGAGTTTACAGTGGGCCGTCCGTCCATGGTCAGAATTTCAAATCTTTGATCGTCTGGATTAACCTGAGCAGCAAATTGCCGTAAAATACTCATTTTTTGTTCAAAAGATAGGGCTGCATCCCCTTTCATTATTTCTGATGTCATTAAATTAAGGCTGAGGCCATTATTTGCCAGAAATGACTGAAACACTGTTTTCTGACTGTTAAAGGCAACCTCTAACCTATCCAATGATGTAGTTTGAAGGGTATTGAGATTCATCGCATAGCCAGAATCCTTATTAAATTTCCACCCTTTGTCCTTTAACAATTCAAGATGATCATCAAAACTGAGTAAAGAATTAAGCAAGAATGTCGCCCGTGCATCCCTTGCTTTAGCAGAACTATCCGCACAGTTTTTAATAGCTGATTGTTGATCTTTAGTCAGAATTTCAGGGCCATTAGAGCGTTGCGGTTGTACTACATTTTCTGGTTTGTACTTTTTAGAGGTTGATTTAATACTTATTTCTTCTGATTCTTTAAAATTATTTTTAAATTCATCAAACTCGTGCATCAGCTTTAAAGTTTCTTCAAAAGACAAGTTTTTATTCCCGCTGGCAAGGAGTCCTGAATCTTCGTTATAGTTCAGTTTTTTTTCATCTAAAAATTGAGAGAACGTATCCTTGCACTGCTTAAAAATGTATTCTTTAGCGGCAAGCAACTCTACATATCCTTTTGAATCTTTGACTGTGCCTTTTTCAAGATCAATCTCATAACCATCCACAACATTTGAATAAGCCAGGAAATAGTCAAAACGAATAAGCGATTTAAGAACAAGCTTCAACCGACCCTCTTTGCTATGTTGCAAATCTAGGCATTCCTGGATTAGCTGACATAACCTCACATCCGTGATTTTTGAATCAGCCGTAGCAGCTCTTTCTTTTTTGCTCTCTTGTGTAAATTCATCTACGATCGCCTTTGCTTGATCAAATGACAGCGCACCTTTTTCATTTGCAAGCGTCTCAAAACTTTCATCATAGTAAAGATCCCTCTCAGCTAAAAATATATGAAAATCTTCTTTCATTGAAAGAAATCGTTCCTGAAGACTAGCAAAAGGTATCTTTCGATTATAGGGATCAATCGCATACTCTCCCGCTATATTCACAGTCCATCCAGTTACTTTTAAAACTGCAAGCGTGTATCTAAATTCTAAATATGACTTTAAAGTCATTTTTAGTTTTTCTGTTTCTTCTGAACCCTTGTTAATGTTCAAGATC
>CAZOAX010000303.1:0-3103 GCA_964577735.1 uncultured bacterium | reverse complement strand
TCTTTGCCAAATTCAAGCTGGGCATTAAGCGAGTCGGCGATCGATTTCAAATGGGCTTTATCAATGACGTTGAGGTAATGGTCCATCTCAGGGTGCGTGACAAGGCGAAGACCATATTGCTGTTGATGGCCGATCGCTTTTTTTAGCGCCCGTTCGATCTCAATGGAGACGGTCTCGTGTGTCTTGATCAATCCAAGGCCACTGCAATAAGGACAGCTTGTGAATAGCGCCTGCGTTAAAGAGCCGCGGCTTCTTTGCCGTGTCATTTCCACAAGTCCAAATTCACTCATTCCAAGGATGGTGCATTTGGCAGAGTCGTCCTTCATCGCATCTTTTAGCTTGTCCAAGACCCGTCTTTGATTCTTGCGAAGACGCATATCGATAAAGTCGATGATGATCAGCCCGCCGACATTGCGGAGGCGTAATTGCCGTGCAATCTCATCGACAGCTTCCAGGTTGATGCGAACTAAAGATTCCTCTACATCCTTGTCAGAGCCGCTGCTGCGTCCTGAGTTGACGTCAACGGTATGCATCGCCTCTGTTCGATCAAAATAGAGGTATCCACCGCTTGGAAGCCAGATTTTCCGTCTGATCGCCTTTTCAATCTCGCGCTCGACGTTGAATCTTTCAAACATCGGAATTTTATCCCGATAATATTCAATGCGCAGAGGGTGTTCAGATGAATAGCGGTCAAACATTTTTTTGCATGTTTGATAAGTCGGATAGTCATCAACAAGGACGCGGTCAAGGCGTTTGTCAATCGCAGTTAAAAGGGAGCGCTTGATCAGGTCGGATTCTTCAAAAAGAAGGGCTGGGTTGCTGGATTTTTGAAATCCTTCCATAGTCATTTGCCAGCTGGCAAGAAGGTCATGTGCCTCGTCGATCAGCATTTCAGGAGTTGCAATGCAGCTTGCTGTTCTGCAGATCAGACCCATATCCTTTGGCATTTCAAAGGAGCGAATGAATTTCTTTAGACGTTCTCTTGCTACACGGTCTTCAATTTTGCGGGAAACTCCCCGGTGGCTTGAGTTAGGTAGCAAAACAAGGTATCTTCCTGCAATGGAGACGTTGGACGTGAGCCGTGCCCCTTTTGTCCCGATCGGTTCTTTGACAACCTGGACTAAAACCCATTGCTCAGGCTTTAACACTTGCTCGATCGCAATGTTTTCCTGGGATTTCTTCTTCTTTTCTTTCGGTGGTTCGTTCGTCAGTTCAAAGTCCATGTCAAATAAATCTTCGAACTTCTTCGTGTTCTCGATAATATCTGAGATATGAATAAATCCATTATCGCCCTCGTCGATATCGATAAAAGCGGACTGAATGTTGTGCAGGATGTTTGTCACGCGCCCTTTATAGATGTTGCCTGTGAGCTGACGTTCTTTTTTTCGGTCAATTGTCAGATCGAACAGCTGGCCATTTTTAAGGTGGGCCGCGCGCATTTCTTTAGATTCAATATTTAATAAAATTTCTTCCATTCAAATTCTTAAGGTAGTGGGTGAAATATAAAGTGTTTATGAGAATTTTAGCGTATCAGAGAGATCTTGTAAACGAGTCATTATTCAGGCTTTTTTTCGTCGCCGCTTTGTTCATCTTGCCATTTTTGGAGCCATTCCATCCATAGATCAAAAGATTTGAATTTATCCCGGATTTCATCAGCTTGTTGTTTTTGATTCTCGTCCTGATCGGCCTGCTCTAAATACTCTTCGGCTATTTGTTTAAAGGAATTGCTGATCTGATTGAGGAAATCAAGCGCAAATTGTTCGGATTCATTCAATTTCCCCCCGGAGTGAGGGTGATTAGGGAAAGAAATGCAAAAAAAGGCTTTATCTTTAATGGTTCCCTTTAAGGAATGATCAAAAGAAATAACCCATAAAGGATCCAGTGCTCTAGGAGTTTTCATGGAACCCTCCCCTTATAACATCTATTATAGCATAAATTATTTATAATATCCTGCTAAACTTATTATGTAATTAACCACTGAGTCACCGACTCGACTTTAGCATTTTTATCAAAAATTTACCGCCCGCTCGCCAGCTCGCTAGAGCCGCAGAGTGCGCAGAGGAGAACACGCAGAGAAGAGGAAGAATTTTTCACAATCAATGATCTGACTGTAAAGAATTCAATTTCTTCTCCGCGTGCCTTTCTCCGCGTACTCTGCGGCTCTAGCGAGCTGGCGAGCGGGCGTTGAATTTTATACTTTTTTTCATTAAAAATGCTAAAGTCGAGTCAGTGGCTCAGTGGTGAAAAGGTTGATCTCTCAGGGTAACGAGCCGTGTCGAAACTGCTGGAGTAAAATTCACTTATCCGTTAAAATCTCCCATTACAATGAAAGATCACTTTGCCAATGCAGACGGATTCAAGATCCGTACCGAAAGCCTGAAAGACGGCCATATTGAGAAGATCCGGGAGACATTTACCCCTGATTTTATCGATGTTGTGGAAGATCGCCTATCCTTTATCGACCCGATTACTGTTCAGGGAGAGGCTTATCTTGCAGATGCAGATCTTGTATTGCACTTGGATATCGAGACGCAAGCGACGATAGCGTGTTCTATTTGCAATGAGCCGGTCAAAGTGCCGATTCAATTGAAAGGCAGTTATTTTAACGAGCCTTTAGATGAGATTAAGACGGGTGTTTTTTCGATTGCTGACCTTGTGAGAGAGGCAATTTTAATTGAAACACCGACGTTTGCCGAGTGTAACGGGGGAGTTTGCCCGGCACGAAAAGAATTAGAGCATTATTTTAAGAAATCCGGCCCATCAGAGAACGATGATGCTGATGGATACCGACCATTTGAAAATTTAAAACTAGATAATTGAAGGAGCCTAAAAATGGCAGTACCACGTAATCGCGTGTCTAATGCGAGAAAAAATTCAAGACGCGCACACCACGCAAAAGTGCCTAAGCAACTAGGAACATGCGGCAACTGTGCTAGCGCTAAACTACCACACGTTATTTGCCCATCCTGTGGATTTTATGCAGGCAGACAAGTCATTGCTCCAAAAGCATAAACTGAAGTCCTCTGCATCTATCGGCATTGATCTAATGGGAGGAGACCAATCTCCTCACTTATTGTTTGATGCTGTCATTCAGGCTGCTATT
>CAZOAX010000302.1:0-3109 GCA_964577735.1 uncultured bacterium | reverse complement strand
AAAAACTCCTCCTCGACCTCCAGGAACATGAAGACACCCTCTAGCCCTACCTAACTCCTTAACACTTAAAAATTATACGAAAATCGTTCCCGTCCCCTTACGCGTTCCCGTACCCGCTTTACTATAAGCCGGGAACGGGAACGTTAGATTTAAAAGGGCACGTCAGAAGGAGTAGATGAGCCAGCTTGCGACCTTTTCACTTACATTACGATAAAGAGGTGTTTTAGCGGCATCTTCTGCTGAATCAATATCTGTCAACTGTCCTAAAGAGAACGTATTAACACCATCGCGGATGGCATAATAATCATGATCATATTCAACATCTGCATATAGTCGGTTTGGGCCAAGGATAGACTCTCCACTACATGCAGCAATGAGCTGAACCTCTATCAAGAGACCTTCACGCATCTCAACAGGTATCATATAATGTTTTAAGCAGTTTTTCTTTGTTCGATCGTAGCGAAAACCAATGTTTTCATAGACATCATCTATAATCCTGGCTTGTAAAATGTATGTGCCGCCACATGCCTGATAGACGTATTCCCCAGAAAGGGCCACAGCCTGAATCATCGCCGCTGTCAATTGGCCATCAACATCCCCTTCCACATAAGGGATGGAAATAGTAGGGGCTTCATTGAACCCTGGAACAGTATTTACTGTATAGCCACATCCCACAAGGAGTGCCAGACTTGAAATGATTAAGAATCGGTAAAGTCGCACAGCTCAACTTCTTCACATGTGGCAGCAACTACAGACAATCGATAACGGCAGCATTCAGCAAAAGAAGTGTCTGGAAACTGTCGGATTGCACTGGCATAAAAAATGGCAGAGGCCGCCGGCTTTTCAATTCTCTCATAAAATTGCCCTGTCTCCCAAAGACCACGGCAATAAAACTCCTTGATCGCTTGGACCATCTCTTCTGCCTCACAGACATTCTCATCTTTTGGGAAATCCCTCTGGAATTTTTTTGCATTGATCTGAGCCAAAGCTAAAATATCGGGATTTTGAAATTCTGTCTGGGCTTGTTCAAGGTAAACAGAACCAATGCATAAATATGATGCCGGTGCAAGTTCATGTTTTGGGAATCTTCTGATCAACATCTGAAACGCTTCAACACTCTCCTTGAAGTCCTGATCTTCCCAATGGATATAAGCTTTTGCATATAAAGCTTCAGCTGCAAATTCATGACACGGAAGCGCTGTGATCACCTCGTTGTAGACCTCAATCGCTAAAGAACGCCCTGATGCCCACATAGGGAGCATTTTTGTTCCAAACATCCGTTTTCTCGCTCCGCAGCGGAATTGATTGGCAATCCTTAACTTATATTCAATCGCATCTTCAAAATAGCGTGGATTGTTCTGACAGTTCAAATAATCAGTGAATGCTTCATTAGCAAATTCGTATTCCCCTTGATTGTAGTAAGCAATCCCCAAGTAGTACTTAGAGTCATAATAGAATATGTAAGAAGGGAAATTAACAGATATGACATTGAAATTATAGATTGCATCTTCCCAATTTTCTGCTGCAAGCGCATCACAACCTTGCTGATAGTGCGTATCTACTGAGTAAAGGGGCACATTCAAGCTGTTAACAATCTTCCCTTTATGCAAGGTGTATCCAGCCTCCACACAAGTACTTGTAAACAAAAGAGCCAGTGCAAAAATCGCTATTCTTTTCATCGGAAGATCCTCTTAAAGGCAATATCATAGCAAGCTTAGCAGAACTATGCAACTTATACGAAAATAGGTTATTGTATCCTTTCAACAGGAGTGCGATTTATGAGTATCACTACGATCAGATCAGGGATCACAACAGTCGGGGATTATTATAGAACACCTGAAACAATAGACCGAGCTGTCTCCCTTGTGCATGATTTAACCTCTAGTGAACGAGACGTTATCTTACAAATCATCAAAGAATCAATTCCCTCTCTACCTCTAAAAGATACGTTACAAAAAAAATTATTCAGCATCCATAACGAAGATGCCCTATTTTCCAAAGATGCCGATCTATCCCCATTTATGCAGGTCCTCGTGAATATATGGCGGACGATTAAAGATATTTTCGGCTATCGGATCAGTGATAAAAAACTCTTAAAGAAAATTGCTGACTACTCAGACCGGGCGGACATCGTTAGTGACGCAAGAGCAGACATTTCAATGATCCTCTTTACAAATTCCGACAATCTAGTTGAATTACTTGGGATACTTAAAAATACACCTGAATATGAATCTGAGATCATCCCCGTGGATGAATACCAAATTCTTGATTTAACTTATTCAGGTACAAGTTTTTCAGTAGATGAACTAGAGAGCGCTTATCGAACCGTGCTTAAAAACCATAGAAAAGACCCTGTTCGATTAATGATGGCAAAAAAAGCATTTCAACAGGCTCACGCGTTTGAAACTGCTAAAATAAACCTACTAAACGATCAAAGCAGACCCGTTATTCTAAAAGAGATAGTGATGGATTTCCGCAAATTATCAAACTACCAGAAGAACATGCTCAAATTCCTTACTAAATTTCAATTGAATAAAAGTTAATCACGCTTTATAATTAATTAAAATTTTATTAAGGCGTTATAATGGGAATTGACAACACTATACATTTAATCACTACATTCTATAAGTCCGATGATACAAAAGCTCGAGCAAAAGAAGTCATTAATGAACTGACTTCCGCTGAAAGATCTTTATTTCATTCCATTCTTAAAAATAAAAACACTGCAAGTGCCGATGAATGTGATTCGCTTAAGACTAAGCTTGTTACGATTATAGAAATGGATGACAACGGTGCTTTTCTTCCCATTCCACACGAAAAAGATACAGCGTTATCCCCCAGTCAAAAAACCTTTATGAATGTCTGGCGTGCAATCAAAGACTTTTTTGGCATTAGAATCAGCGATGCAAAAATGCTTAAAGAAATTTGCAAATTTAGCGAGAATGCAGCCCTCGACAACATGCGTACCATACAAGCAGAAATCGAGGACCTCCTCAATGAACCACCACTTTCCTTTACTGAACTTAACGATTCTATTGGCGGTTTAGATTCATATAACTTTACTTTAGACCTAACTAAATACACTCCTGAAGATGCTCACGCAAGCCAC
>CAZOAX010000301.1:0-3119 GCA_964577735.1 uncultured bacterium | reverse complement strand
TTAAAAAATAACAAGAAAAGAACTAATGCCTATATAAGCATACACCAATTAGCAAACCAATGGAACCTTGGATTTACTTCTAACCCAGACTACATACATGAATATCAAAACTATTTAAAATTAAGACAATCCATAGAAACTGAGCTCCAATCTCAGTCTGATGATTTTGCACACACAAGACCTTTATTCCACAATTTTGTTATAGAGGATCATCTTCGTCGCCTATTTGCATCAGCTGCAACCTTAGAGAACCTCCATATTCTTGATCCCATAGTAGATGCAATTGAAATAGACTGCATTTCAACTGTTGATAGAGCGATCTTGTTACATTCCTGGGAAATCTTTTTAAAAGATCGAGGACACCCTCATTCTATCACTGTATCTGACCACATAAAATTTAAAGTTAAACACATTGAAAAAGCAGATGTAGAAAATTACTTTAAAATACCGCTAGAAACGGCTGTACAAGTAATACATTTATTGGATGAGAAAAAACGCAAGCAAGCATTAGACACTATTTCTAAAAATCTCTCTGTCTTCTATGCCCCCGACAAAACGCTTGAATTGATGAAGCCCATATATAACCGTGGGCTTATCTCAAAGAATCTGACTTTCATTTAGTAATAATGTTAATCGAAGCATATTTTGGTAAGAAAATAACGCCCCTTTAATCTATTATATACCGAACGTATTTCAAAATTTAGAATTTGGACTGCATTCGATATACACTCAAACACGACTGAAAAATGACCTTTAGACCAATCTCTTGTGAACCGAAACCTATTGCATCCTTGAATTTTGAAAATCCTTTCATCCAGATTTTGCAAGATCCAAACCTTTCGCTTATAGACAAATTAAAAAAGATTGGTTTGATCGATGACAACTACAACCTTCTCTTTATCCCTTCTGAAATCCCTCCTATCAGTCACAAAGGACAGGCGCGTTTTAATCAATTGATGGAAAAAGAGGTCCTTGGATGTGACGCAAATGGCGAAATAGTTTTCCGCATGAAAGAATCAGAATACATAAAAGGCTTCAATGACTTTCTTGCTCTAAGAGGAATCAAACTTAAGACCTACTTAAGAGGTGGTTATGCAGCCTATGTGGCAGATTTAGATGAATATCTCAACTATTTGATACATGAGTTCTGTGGCACTAATATTGGAATAGAATCGATTGAAGATGTCCCCACTGATGTCGACCTCTTTGACTATGTCATCAATGAAGGGATCCCCCCGACAGCTCTTCGGGCTTATTTTACAGAATTCCTAAACCAAAAAGACATTAAATTCCTCCAACTGCTGATCCCAAAAGTCTCTCCCCTTTTTCCTCACCCTGAAAATTACGTGCTCTTCACCTTGGGCGATGACTCCTTTCAGACCGACCGGATCATTGGACGGTTAAACCATGAGTATCTTTACACTCGGGATGATATCCGCATTGAGATCACAGGCAATCAGATCAGAGTTCCTGAAAGCGCAAGCAATTTTTGGCAAATGGTGATCGATCGTAAGCTGAAAATTGTAAGAACGGAAAGCTGGCACGAAAAAGATTTTAGAGCAGGTCTCGCTGCACTACAACATACCTTAAACGATCATATCTTAATCGAAGACAACTGTTCTCTGATGAGCATTTTTTGTTATGCACTGAGCACAGGTTCTGACAAGATCTTTCAAGCAGCCATAGACCGCGCGAGACTTCACTGCAAAAACAAATCCGAATTTCTAATGAGCGTTCTCGAGGCTTACTTGAATGCTGCAAAAAAGATGGGGCTGACCATACCTGCCAGGCATCTTCAACTATTAACAAATGAGATCGGCGTAAAGCAAGCAACCTTAGAAATCAGCCCGTATGAGAGAGTTGAATTCGAGCTAGCATTACAAAAACCTCTCACCCCTTTGACTGAGTCCATGAAGGATGCGATTGTAGAGTATTTACTCCTTGAAGACGATATTAAACCTCTTACGGAGCTTCTTGCACCATGGATACCCGCTAAAGCCACTAAAATGGGATGGATCAAAGCCCTTTTTGGTTATTCATTTAAACACGGGCGTAAGCTTTGGGATGGATCTAAAGATCTTATGGATCAAGAAACAAGGTGGATGGCATTAGAAGAGATCTTTTCCTGCATCGGTCAAAATCACCCCAACTCCTGCTATGTACTACTTGAAGAAGAATCAATCCCAACCAATTTAAGGATCAAACTTTTAAAAACCCTCATCAAAAGCTCCTATTTCAGCCTTCAGACCTCGGTCAAAACAATTAAGGAATTCCTCCGAGAAAATACACTTAGCGATATAAGGCCTTTTATCATACAAACATTGGAGAGGCTTCCTTCGAAAGAAGCCTATCGTCTTTGGAAAAAAGTGCAACCATTCCTCCCGTTAATGCCCATTGCCGATCGGCTGATTACACAAAATGGCACGATTTCAGAAGAGGATGAAGCCTGGTTTTTTAATTCCACTCCTTCAAGAGAGCGAATAGAAGCGCTCTATTTAAGTTTGAACAAAGATGTCGATATTCTTTTCAAATGGATCAACCTTAATAATGAAATTTCCACATTTGAGACGCATAAAGAAGCTCTTCAAACTAAGCCCGCATTATACATCGCCTTTATTAAGCAGCACAGGCTCGACCACTTGATTACTAAATGGATGGCAGCTATCCCCCTATCTGAAAAATTGAAAGCAGCCCTTTTGTTCTCGCCTTGCGATTGTTCACTTGTAAAATTCATTGCCTCTCTTCCCGGTATTCGGGAAAAAGACCTAATAGAAGCGCTCTATTCAAAAGGAGATTCCCTGTTTACCGATCGAAGCACATCTGACCTATTAGCTTTGATGGAAATAAATTTTTCAAATGAGATCATGGATGAGATTTTAAAAGCTTTAGAAAATAAGAGATTTAATATCAAAGAATTAAATCACTTGCAGCGAATATTGAAAGCAAACACTTCTCTTTCTTTGGATGTGATCGCTCATATCTTGGATGCCAAAAACACTCAGTTATTACCGGTTGCCGTAAATCAATTGATCCATTTAAAGAGTTCTAAACATTTTTCTGATCAACTTTGGCTTAAAGCTCTAAACCAACCGATCAACCCCATAGAGCTTCTTCCCTTC
>CAZOAX010000300.1:0-3144 GCA_964577735.1 uncultured bacterium | reverse complement strand
CCGTAGCGATCTATAAAAGCAAGTAAAGGGGCCACTGCCATTTCGGCTGTATAACTGTCATTTTCAAGATCCTTCGAAAGCGCTTCAAACTCAATGATAGCCAGTTCATAGTGAATCTTTTGCAGGTTGGGCGAGTGGCTTTCAAGGAGAAGAGTCTTGATGCCATGAGCCTCTTGGCTATTGATATTTCCTTCATTTGCAAGCAGACGGTATCTTTCCAAAAGAAAAAAATGGTTGTCTTTGTTTTGCAGCCCGATTTTAACGATTCTTTCAGCATCGTCCTTTCGGCAAAGTTCAATGGCCTTGCTGTAAAGAGCCTCAAGTTCCTTCGCATCGGTCTTTGAAGGGGTCATTTTAGAGACTTTTTGCTTGTAATTCTTAAATTCCTCGACCATTTTTTTTAAATGGTCGGCATAAGCTTTACCGCCTCCGGGACGATATCCGGTGTCTCCAATCAACTGACCGTTCTCATCGAGTAAAACAATGGTGGGGAATCCTTTAACATCATATTTCTTTTGGAGTTCTTTGTTTTGAGCGGTTGTGTTTTGATCAAGGGATGTTTTGAGGGGGAAATCTACCACTACAAAAACAAACTGATCGCCGGCGGCATCTGAAAAATCGGTGGTGTCAAGGGCTTCATTTTCCAATTTATGGCACCATCCACACCAGTCTGAGCCTGTAAAAAAGAGGAGGACAGATTTTTTTTCTCGTTTTGCCTTAATGGATGCATCTTCGTAGTTGGTTATCCAGTTTAACTTGGAAGTTCCTGAAACAGCATGAACTGAACTGAAAGAAAATAGGAGGAGGCAAGCAAATAATCGCAACATCGTGTATCCTTTTAGCTTCTACACTAACGGACTTATCCAAATTATGCAATGCAACGCAATCATTATCCGTCACCGGAAAGAAAATCTAAAAAAATGCAGCTTGCGCTCGCTTGAATCAAGGGCGGACATGCAATTTTTGACCTATCCATTCACAGAGTTGCCGCCACTTGAAAATTTTGTCATGCTTGTGATGGAGGGTGCGCCGCTTTTATCTAAGGAAGATCACAATAAAGGGATCCTTTTACTCGACTCTACTTGGAGATATCTCCCAAAAATGGTAGAAGCAGTGGAGAGAACTGTAGTTGTTGAGAAGAGATGCTTGCCTGGTCTTTACTTGACAGCTTATCCACGTGATCAAAAAGATTGTGTGGATCCGGTAAGGGGACTTGCAAGCGTAGAAGCACTGTATATTTCCTACCTTTTAATGGGAAAAAAACCAGCTGGAATTTTAGACCATTACTATTGGAAAGAGCAGTTTATGGAATTAAACCATTTTAAATAGGCCTTCATGTTTAGTTCGCTCGCAATTTTTGAGGATTTTTTGTGGGGATTTGTAGCATTTCCGGCGCTTATGTTGCTTGGGCTCTACTTTTCATTCCGTACCGGATTTGTCCAAATCCGTCATTTTCCAGCTGTTCTTCAAACATTTTTTGGATTGATGAAGGTCAAAGACCATGAAGGACGAGGTGTTCACCCTTTAAAGGCTTTTTTTGCCTGTGTCGGTGGTTGCGTCGGCATTGGAAACATCGTGAGCATTTGCACGGGAATTCAGCTCGGAGGCCCTGGAGCTCTTTTTTGGATTTGGGTTACAGCAATACTCGGCATGATGATCAAATATGCCGAAGTTTATCTTGGGATCAAATACCGTGTGTCGAATGCAGAGGGCGGCTACAACGGCGGACCTATGTACTTTCTGCAGGCCGCTTTTTCATGGAAATGGATCGGAAGCTTGGCTGCATTTCTCCTTTGCCTTTATGGCGTTGAGATCTTTCAATTCAATGTAATCGTTCATAGTGTCAGTTTTAATTGGGGGATTAACCCTGTTTTAGTCGCCGCTTTGCTTCTTGCTTTAGTTGTTTTTGCCGTCAGCGGGGGAGTAAGAAGAATTGGAAATATTGCCTCTACCATTATTCCAGCCTTTGTTTTCATTTATTTGAGTATGGGCATTTATGTACTTATCCAATATTTCCACATCCTTCCGGATATATTTGCCTTGGTATTTAAATCGGCCTTTACAGGTCATGCTGCTTTTGGGGGCTTTATTGGCAGCACGCTGATAATGACTGTATCGCAAGGGGTAAGGAGGGGCTGTTACACGGGCGATATCGCGGTTGGTTATGCTTCTGTTATCAATAGTGAGACCTCAAGTCAAATACCTGAACAACAAGCTTCTTTAGAGTTCCTTGGTATTGTCCTAGATACCTTTTTGATCTGCACGACAAGTATCCTGTTGATCCTTGTGACAGATGTATGGCATCTGCCGATGGATGTGGGGCTGTTAGTTCAATCTGCGCTGGATCTGCATTTCCCATACATGACGTTCTTTATGCCGTTCTTTCTCTTCCTGCTCGGCTATTCCACGATCAACGCCTACTTTGTTGCAGGCCTTAAATGCGCAGAATATCTCTCTCCAAAAAGAGGCAAGCTTCTATTCTACACCTATGCAGTCGTTAGCTTGTTCCTGTTTTCCTTCGTAGACACTCTCTACGCTCAGTCCATCATGGCGATTGTCGGAGGGATGTTGCTTGTGATCAACTCTATCGGCATTTTTCGCCTCCGTAACGAAGTCAACTTCAACTTTGTTAGCAAACGGTAATTGTTTTTTTATAAGCCTCTAAGTACTGGGAGATTTTAGGTGTTGCAAGCAATTCAATGCAGGGCAGTACATCTTTATTGTGCTGTGTGTTTGTAAAACCATGATAACGATAAATATCAAGCTCTGCCCAATCTCCAGTCGCGCCATCTCCTCTTCCACAGGGCATAGAATTGCCATATACAAAGCGAAATAGAGCGACTTTTTCCATTAATTCATCAAGCGTGGAAGTATTTTTGTCCCACTTGATTGCATCTGCAAAAAGTTTTGCACAAGCCTGTTGTGTTCTTTCAATTAAAAAAGGATCCTGGTGGATGACGTAGACATTAGAGTGGGCTTTCATTCTATCGATCGGATCTTGGACCCAATCCTGATACATCCAGCTCACTCGCTTGGAAAGACAGAACATCAGCCCTTTTTCAAGCTCAAGGCGGATTGTTCCTATAACATAAATGTTTTTGTATTCGTGTCTGCTAAAGACTTTCTTATCTATATTTTTATTGT
>CAZOAX010000299.1:0-3167 GCA_964577735.1 uncultured bacterium | reverse complement strand
ACTTAAGAAGACTGAGTGCATTGATTTTTGTTCATTGACTAAGTGCATATTTGGAGATCAGGATCCTTGCAAGACCTATTTGCTACTTGAGCCTTATAATCTGCATCAATGGATCTCTCTTTCTCCTTCAGAATCTGTAGAAGTCAAGCGATCCACTCCTGAACCATTGAATGTGGAAGCCTCTGACTATTTTATACCCATCATCGAAACATGGATCAATCCATGGATTCATGCTCGAGGTGGAATTGCGACAAAAGACGAACTGATCGAATTTTTGATCCTGCGTAGTTTGGATGAGGAATTTGCAAAGAACTTCCTGGAGTTATTTAAAGAGCACATTTTCTCCACTTTACTGAATTTAAAATCCTGTTTTGCAAGCTCTAAACAGTCTGCAAACCGATTTCGATTAATTGAAATGACAGGGCTTAGCTATTTCAACCAACCGGATGCAGAGTTTTCTTTGAACCACTTTATGGCGTTAATTGTAGATGAGCTTGGGCTGAAAGGGCATGCTGTGACCTCAGAACAAATATTTAAGGTTGTAAAAATCTCTGATTACTATAAAGTATATCGCAATAGTAAAGGAGAGTGGAGGGTTCAAGAGAATCCTCTTCAGCTTAAATCTTAAGTTTAAAGTATGCAACCTTGTCCTTCCTCTGCAACGTCTTCAACATTTGATCTTCAACCTCTAAAATATGGGGTCGTTGCTCCAAAATGCATTCTTGTCACAGAAGCCATTGAGAGCTTTGTGATTGGAACATACAATGTTCTTTTTCCGCAGCCTTTCATAAAAGGCAAGTTTTCTTCCTCCGCCGGCTATAGCGTCACTTCTGATAATATGGTCATTCCCAATGATACCTGGCGAAGACAAATTAAAATCATGAATATCCTGACATCAAACCCCAATTGCCTTGCTTTGCAAGAAGTGACACAGGATGAATTTGATGAATACCAATCAAAGTTAACGGGCTACAGTGGCATGCTATGTCTGCATCCTAATGCTGTACATGGAGTGGCCATTTTTTATAAAACAGCCGAATTTCATTTGATAGGGGCAATAGAGGGGGCATTTCATCAACAGATTGTAAAAAACAATAAGGATGGAAGTTTAACAACATTTACCAAGAGCAGGGTTCATCTTATTGCAGACCTGCAGGATAAATTAAGTGGAATGATCCTCAGAATTGTCTCTTGCCATCTATTTGATCCTCGTGATCAACCGAAAGAAAAGAAATGCCGGCATCTTGAAGCTGTTGTGACACATGCTAATATCAGAATGGAATATGCCCTTGATATGACGGCTATATGCGGAGATTTGAATCAGGATCAGTATGGAGATGATGTGACATTGCATTTAAAGGAGAATGCGAAAGCAGTTGGCTGGCAATTTATCAGTGCATTTGGCCCCTTCATAGGAAAATATGGGATTGATAACAATTTGAGACCAACTGAATATCAAAAGGATCTCTCCAAGGTCGATGGGGAAATGATCTCAACAAAAAGAAAGACAGATTGGATCTTTATCAAGATAGGCAATAGCATCCATGAGTTCAAGAATAAAGGGATTGTTTTGAAAAGTGGGAAGTATCCGAATCTAATGATAGATGAGCATGACCTGCGCGGAAGCGATCATGCCCTCACATTGACCAGGATTGAGACTAGGCGTACTTTTTTTTGATCGTACGTAATTCATTTTCAATGGACTTGCGCACTTTTGGTGCGAGTCTGTCAATGAATAGAACCCCGTTCAAATGATCGTTTTCATGAAGGATCATGCGCGCTTTATATCCTTCAAAATCCTTCACCAGAACTTCGCCATCTAGGTTTTGATACTGGATCTTAATTTTGAGAGGGCGCTCTACATCGCAGTACAAGGCAGGAAGGGACAGGCAGCCTTCTGAGTGCATCCATTTTTCATCGCTGATCTCAAGGATCTTGGGATTGATGAAAAATTCGACCGGGCCAGGAGCGTAAGCTTCTTCTTCATTGGTTTCATCAGGAAATTGAACAACAAAGATTGCAAGCGAATGGTTCACTTGGGGCGCGGCAAGACCGATCCCGTTTTTTGTGCCGTGCATCGTTTCTAAAAGATCCGCTGCAAACGCGCGAATCTCATCAGTGATGGCAGGGATAGCCGCTGCCTTCTTTCTTAAAATCGGATTACCGTAATATGCAAGTTTTAGTATCATATGGCTCTAATTATAGCACGGTAACATGTCTAAAATCCAACAAAATTGCGCCCTTTGCGAAGAGGTAGTGACCTCGTATGAACTACGAGAGGATTTGAATATTTTTTGTTGTCATGGGTGCTCTGCGGTCTATAAAATTCTGGAAAGTCAAGGGCAGCTGGAGGCAAAAAAAGGGCATCCGCTTATCGCCCAAGCAATCCAATTTGGTCTGATCTCTAATCCCGCTTTGATCTTCGCGGAGAAAAACGCAGAATCCCATAAAAAATGGGCTTTTGAAATCCTGGGTATGTGGTGTCCATCCTGTGCCGATTTTATTCGATTAGTCGTTCTTCAGCATAAAGGGGTATTCAGGCTCAACATCGATTACATTACCGATCTTGCTTCTTTGGAATACGATCCGAAAGTGGTTTCAAAAGAACAGTTGAAGCAACTTATTGAATCGCTTAGCTATGAAGTAAAGGAATTTCAAGAGCCTAAATCAGAAAAAAAGCTCACCCTTCGGTTTGCAATAGCAGCTTTTGCCGCATTAAATGTAATGATGTTTGCCTATCCGCTCTATGCGACTTATTTTGATTTTGAGAACGAGGGGATGGGGTCATTGCTCGCCTGGATATCGCTTGGGTTGACCCTTCCTGTCATGACTTTTTCAGCGGCTCCTTTATATAAAAGAATGGTCGCTCAAGTAAAACAGGGTGTTCTTGGGATGGAGGTACTTGCAGGGATAGGTGTCGGAGCTGCTTTCATCTTGTCCCTTATCGAAATGTGGAAGGAGACTTACCACATTTACTTTGATACGATCACTGTTTTAATTACGTTCTTGCTCCTTGGAAAAATCATTGAATCCAAGGCTAAATTCTCAACCAAGCAAGCCCTGCTTAGGTTGCATCAAGCGTTGCCTCGTAAGGGAAGAAAATGCTTCTTAAGTGGCAATCGCTTTGTTCCTTTACAGGAAATCGAAGCGGGCGATGAGATCCTGGT
>CAZOAX010000298.1:0-3168 GCA_964577735.1 uncultured bacterium | reverse complement strand
ATTGGACTTTGCAGATCTAAGTGTTTCAACTATGCAATCTTTGCGGATGAATGCTCCCTATAACAAAGTCAAAAAGCTGGTCTTTAGTAATTCCTTTCATTTGCGGATCTCACACATTGCAGACAGGTTGAAAGCACTTGCCGCCATATTCCCAGCCTGTGCCATTGTAGATGTAGCTAAAATGGGCTTTCAAATTGGTCTGAATGAAGCCCTACGCTCCTTCAAAAATGCCAAAATTGACCGCTAATTAAATAAAATTCAACACGAAGACACGAAGACACAAAGAAAGCATCATGAAAACATGCTCTCTTTGTGCCTTCGTGTTGAATATTAGGAAAAGTTATTCTTGGATGAGGTATTTGGTGAGGGCGGTGATGAGTTGGGGGGGAATGGGGCCTTTTGCTCTGGTTTCCTTGTCAATGCAGACGTGGACGGTCTTGGCCGTTCCAATGAGCTCTTTTTCTCTAAAGATCTTGTAAAAAAGGGTGAATGAAGTGCTGCCGATCCGCTCGACTGAGAGATGGATTTCTAAAGCATCGCCGACATGGAGGGAGTGGTAGTAGTCGGCTTCTACGTGGACAATAACGTAGACAAACTTTTCCTCATGGAATATCCGATTGAGGTTCCATCCTTCGCTTTCGATAAAATCTTCAAATGTATCATGGACGAACCGGAACTGGCGGGCAAAATAGAGGATGCCGGCCATGTCGGTGTCGTGCATGCGCACTTTGTTTTTTGCTATAAATGACATGAACTCAAATTAACAACTTTTGCAATCAAATGCGAGGTTTTTGTATGCTTTTTGCAATTTATCCAGGAGTAGTATGAATATATTGCCATTAGAACTAGTTGCCAGATGCGTCTATAGCGATGTCAAAAGTGCAGTCGCTCTTGGAGGAACCTCTAAGACTTACCAGAAAATGGTTCAATCCAAAGAGTTTTTTGAGGCACTTATCAGCTGTTATGATCAAAAGCATCATTGCATGCCGCAATTGAGTAATTTATCCTATAAAGAGATGTATCGGGCAGCCTACACCGTCGATCGTAAAACTTGTTCAACATCGGTAAAGGGTTTTTCTTATGAAAATTGTGGTTTGCAGAATGAAGAGGGGCTTGCCTTTTTAGGCTTGGATGCAAAAAAGTTGTTTTTGGTTCATTCAGGGAAAGATGAAGAGCCTGTTTATCTACCTAAGATGGGTGAGCTTCGTTCGATGCGCTATATGAATGCCTCCCGTTCTATGGATTATTTGGCCATCTACCCAAAACCGGCTTGGCCTATTTCGATCTATACAGCTGACGGAAAAACTCATTTAAAGGAATTGCTACCACCTATTAAACGTATGGGAAATAGTGTGCGCCAAGTGGGATTTGTGGATGATCTATTGTATTTTTCTGATGAAGATAGCGATCTTTATGTTGTGAATCTCGCTACTCCGGATGCAAAGCCTGTCCAATTGGTGAGTCCAAAGCTTCGCAGTGAGCCTGCTTATTATCTGTACTCATTTCATAAAAAATTTATCATTTGTAATCAACATCCGGATGACTATGAGAGTATTCAATTTTACTCCTTAACATCTTCTAATCCTTCCTGGGTCAAATTGCCTATCAAGGGGATCCTCCATATGCCCTTTGAAGAGGGTGTTTTGGATTTGGGGTACAACAATGAGATTTTCAAAATCACTTTTCAAGGTAATGCTTACATACGTGAGAAGCTTGAGTTGCCTTCGTTGTCACAAGATCTGCTTAAGATTGGGTCTTCTGATAATCGGGTATATTTTATGAGTAGGAAAGAGAATAAAGTTTGTTTTTACGATGTTGTGAGAAATAAATGGTCAGAGATTCCACTTAAAAGTGATGGTGAGCTGCAAGATTGCTACTGCACTGCCAATAAAGTGTACTGTTTATTTGATAATCAGGAACTTGTCACTTTGAGGTTTAGCCCCTATCCCATTTAATCAGCTTTTGGTGTAGTGTCGTTTTAAACGCGTCATACCAATATGATTCAGCTGAACTTTCTTTCTGAAATGGTGGCAAAGTGTGTGATCGGGGATTCTGCATTTGAGACGGTGAAAAATGCAGTGGCTTTAAGCAGAACCTCGACAGCCTATTACGGACTGATCAATAAGGAGGAATTTTTTCTTGATTTGATCAGGATCATTGATCCTTTACATCCATTCTTACTTGTCAAAGAGCGAAAGTGGGAAATAATCAACTTTAAAAACCTCTTTTTTCAATCCCGGGAGCCTTTTTTTGTTAAGAGAGAGATAATGCCATTGAAAAATGAACTTTTTTCATTGACCAGCTCTCAACTGATTAGAAAAAGAATCCTGGCAAATGGGGATGGAGTCGTCTGTTTATCATTTTTAGAGGGGATTCATCTGGATCCGTTGGAATCTGATGCAAAGCCGGTATATTTAAATTTCCCCGAAAGTGACTTTCCTGATCTGATGATCTTTCGGACAGATCGTTATCTGGCGATTAATACCGACTCTGAAAAGCCTGTCTATATTTATACTGCTGATGGAAAGACATTACTGTCTGAGTATAACGTTGAAGGGGTCCTTCAGTTTGGGATTGTTGGCCAAAGACTTTACATTGTCGATAAACAAGTCGAGCTTTTTCGTTACAATCTTGGCGATTCAGAAGATAAGCCTATTAAAATAACTTTGCCGGACCAGGTCCAGAAATGGGATGATCAGAAACCCTTTGTTTTTACGAAGGACTATATTTTATATACTCCTCATCAAGTAATTAAACGGAATAAATATGTTTTGCCAGTTGCTTGCTTAAATAATCACGACGGGCCATTGCCGTGGATAGAAGTGAAGTTGATTGGGACGGCTTGGTATCTGCTCGAAGATGGATTTATTGAAATCAAAAATGATGAGATTTTTAAGGTCACTTTTTTAAAAGATTCGTGTAGCCGAAAATTAATAGGTCAACAAAAGATCGAGCAATTTGTTTCCAGGCTTTGTTCTGAAAATCGATTATTTAATGCGATCAAAAAAGAAAACGAAATTGTATTGACTTCTCAAGACCTGATTACAGGTCAATTAATCCCCCTTTTATCCATCACAGATGGGTTGCATTTCCGTTCCAGCATGCATTGTGATGCCAATAAAATGAATAATTTGCTTCAAAAGCCGGAAGAACAAATAGAGCTTATCA
>CAZOAX010000297.1:1422-3201 GCA_964577735.1 uncultured bacterium | reverse complement strand
GGGATCTTTTAGGGTCGGGACCTGCTTCTAATTGTAAATGAAGTTCTGAGATTTTGTTTTCTGTCGCCATGATGGCAGCTTCCATTCCATCCCATTCCCGCTTCTCATTGTAGGACATTTTTTTGGATTGGGGCTTGGCTTGAGGTGGGGCTACAACGACTTTTACAGGTTCCTTTTTGGGTTTTTCTTCAAGGGTGGCTTCCCATTGACTGTAGTCTGCGTAATAGTGAGGCGCCATTCCTTCGCCGATGCCAAGAATTTCTGTGCAGAGCCGGTCCATTAGGCATCTGTCGTGGGAGATCAGGACAACAGCACCTGAAAATTCCTGCAGGCTTTCTTCGATCACTTCAAGCGTTTGAATATCTAAATCGTTTGTGGGTTCATCCAGGAATAGAATATCAGCTGGTTGGAGCATGAGTTTTGCGATGAGCAATCTAGCTCGCTCACCACCTGAAATGCAGCTGACGGGTAGATTTAAGCGGTCCTGGGAGAAGAGGAATTTTTTAGCCCAGCCATTGACGTGGATTTCCTGGCCGCGGTAATTGACGATATCAGAAGTGGGTGCAAGGGCTTCTTTAATTGTGATGTGAGGGGGGAGTTCTTCTCTATGCTGGTCAAAATAGACAAGTTTAAGGTCATCTGCATATTTAATAGTGCCCATGTCAGCAGGAATGGACCCGGCAAGCAATTTGAGAAGGGTTGTTTTGCCTGTTCCGTTTTTCCCCACGATCCCGAGCCTTTGGCCTGGTGAAAGTACGATATCCAGCCCTTTGAAAAGAGATTTGCCACCGAGAGATTTGGCAAGGTTTTTGCCTGCCAGAAGTTTTTTAGTCGAACGTTCGGAGTCGGAGAATTCGATTGAAACTTTGGAGACTTTATTGCGCTGTTTAATTTCTGATAAGTCGTCCATTAACTGGTGCGCGCGTTGTATTCGAGCTTCAGACTTGGTTGTGCGTGCTTTTGGTGATTTTCTAAGCCATTCAAGCTCAGTGCGTACTTGACCGGCTAAGCTCCTTTGTTGCTGGTTTTGAGCTTCTAAAAAGGCTTCTTTTTGTTCAAAAAAGGCAGTTAAAGAGCCCTCTGCCACTAAAAGCCCTTGAGGATAGCAGCGATTGAGCTCAATAATTTTATTAGAAATTTTTTCTAAGAAATACCGGTCATGGCTGACAACAACGTAGGCAGATCTTTCCCTGGCAAGGAACTTTTCAAGCCATAAGATCCCTTCAATGTCGAGGTGGTTCGTTGGCTCATCCAGAAAAAGAAGGTCCGGATCCTGCATAAATGCCCGCACAATATCCAGACGCTTTTTCCAACCCCCGGATAAGGACGCTGCACTCACTTCAAAGTCTTGAAACTGGGCTTTGCTCAGTAAAATCCTTGCCTTTGTCAATAGATCGTTTGGGTCGCCAGGTACCGATTTAACAAGGATTTCCTCTAAAGACACATCTTCAAAATCGGGGGATTGGCTGGCATAGCCGATCCGGATCCCTTGCCGTTTAGAAACAGTCCCTTCATCTGCATGCTCAAAACCCATCAGGATTTTTAGTAGAGTGGATTTCCCGGAACCGTTCGGTCCAAGCAGACCAATCCGGTCTCCTTGAGAAAAGTTAAGGGAAATTCCTTCGAATAATAATTTAGATCCGAAGGATTTTGATAGGAGATGGGCGTTTAATAGTGCAGTCATGGGGTATATAATACTAATTCCTAGGGAAAAATGCTATTACTTATGTTTGTTTTGCACCGTTGATGTAGAAGTTATTGTGGATGCAAATCGCAGAA
>CAZOAX010000297.1:0-1412 GCA_964577735.1 uncultured bacterium | reverse complement strand
GTTAAACCACTCAATCTCTCCCTTGAAATTGATGAACATGGCAGGCCCATGTTGTACCCCATTTACATAGTTGCTTTTTAGGATTTCTTTGTTAGCAAACACCTGTACAGCCGGCCCTTGTATGGTTCCATTTTGGTGGGTGTAATGTAGTGTGTTTCCATTTGAAGATTGGTGGATCGCTGCCCCTTGAGCGATTCCATTATGAAAGTTGAAGCTCACAACTTCTTTGTTGCGATACGTATGGCGTGCATGTCCTTCTTTTATGCCGTTTACGTAATTATATTCCTGAATGGATCCATCCCGAAACTGAAGAACAGCACGTCCTTGTGGAACTCCTTTTATATAGCAGCAAGTCAAAACCTCTCCATTGGCATATCTCCGCACGGCTTGTCCATGCATGAATCCATTGACGTTAGTTCCGGTCATGACTTCTCCATTGGCATATTTGATTGTGACAGCTCCATGCAGAACCCCATTGACGTAAGTCAAATCCATCACATTTCCATTAGTTATTTCTGTAACCTGGCCGTTGCTTTGTCCGCCAAATACATTCGATGCGAATAATTGGTTGCACTCTGTCGCAGTCGCTCCATTTGGAGTTTCCCCGTAGGTTAATTGACGCTTGGTGCTTGTCGGCACTGAATTCAATATGTAATGTGAAAATTGCTCGCAGTCATGGTCTTCAAGTCTAATGTTAAATTGATTTTCTTGTTTAGATGGGCTTACACCTATAGGATCCATTTTTAACCTTGTTTTATTAAAAAAGATAAAAATCATATTAGTATTTTGATTAATTGTAAAGAGTGATAATATTTTTAAAAAATATAAAGGGATAATATGTTTCCAGAATTCAATGTGAATAGTTCATGTGGTTTGCCGTCCTTACGACTGAATAGAGATACACTCGCTAAACCTTCGATTGATTTTCCCGTTATAGAAGAGACTTCAAAACGTAAATTTGAAGACAATGAAGTCGTCATCATCTCCAATAAAAAACAAAAGACAGAAGAAATCAATAAGGTCCAAAAAATTGTTAAGGATGGTCTTATTACGCGTCAGTATGAAGAGGGTGGTTTTAAAAAGTGCACGTATGTGGATGGCATAAAAGAGGGGCCTGCAACTTTTCAAGATGCTGATGGAAATATAGAGGAATGTATCTTTAGATATGGACTTAGGTGGGGACCCGCAAAATTTACCTATGTCGACCAAGATATAGAAGAATATACCTATGTCAATGGGGTAAAAGAAGGGAAGGCAAAGCTTACGTTTGCTGATGGAGATATCCTTATATATGTATATAAGAATGGGGTGAAAGAAGGTGAAGGCCAGCTGTTGACAACAGAAGGGGTCATGAGAAGATTTACTTATAATAATGATTCAAAAGAAGGTTCTGCGATATGTGAAAACCTAGA
>CAZOAX010000296.1:0-3204 GCA_964577735.1 uncultured bacterium | reverse complement strand
TTTAGAAAAATTAGTGGACTTTAGAGAGCTTGAATTACAGGATCTTACCGGTGTGGATGTTGTGATGCATTTGGCAGCCATTTCCAATGATCCGATGGGTGATTTGGATCCTGAAATTACATATGGCATCAATCGGGAAGGGACAATTACCCTTGCAGAAAAAGCAAAAGCTGCCGGCGTTCCCTTGTTTTTGTTTGCAAGCAGCTGCTCGATTTACGGCAAAGGCGATACGCTTGATATCGATGAATCTGGAAAGACCTCTCCATTAACTCCTTACGCAAAATCAAAAATCGATGCAGAAGTTGCTTTGGAAAATTTGAGTGATGATTCTTTTAAAACGGTGTCATTACGAAACGCAACTGCTTATGGAACTTCTCCGATGCTACGCATTGACCTTGTTGTGAATAACTTGCTTGCTTGTGCGATTGCCCAGAATTCCTTGCGCGTAATGAGCGATGGATCTCCTTGGCGTCCTTTGATCCATTGCAGAGATATTGCAAGAGCTTTTATTGCGTTCAGCCATGCGGATTTAAAGCAGAATGCTCTTATCGTGAATGTTGGTGGAAATAAGGAAAATTACCAAGTCAAAGATGTGGTCGAAAAAATTCATGCCCGCATTCCGTCAGCTGAAGTTGTTTTTACAGGCGAAGTTGGGAAAGACCCAAGAGATTATAAGGTCAATTTTGATCTGCTTTCTGAAGTTTTGCCCGAGTTTGAACTGGAATACACTTTGGATAAAGGGATTGATGAGCTTCTAGAAAAATACCGTACTTACAATTTTTCCCTTGAAGATTTTCAAGGTGATCAATTTGTACGCCTACGTACTATTAAAAACCGTTTATGCAGGATCTCTTCTTATGCGTTATCATAAAACCCCGCTAGAAGGGGCCTACCTTATCGAACTTGAAAAAAAAGAAGATGAAAGAGGATTTTTCGCCCGTTTTTTTTGCACAAAAGAATTTGAAAAAGAAAATCTGGAAAAGGGATTTGTGCAAGTCAATAACTCTTTCAGTGAAAAAAAAGGCACCTTGAGAGGCATGCACTATCAACTCGCTCCAAAAGCGGAAACAAAACTTGTACGTTGCATCAAAGGCTCTTTATACGATGTGATCGTTGACTTAAGACCTGATTCCAAAACTTTTATGCAATCCTATGGCGCTGAACTATCCGCTGAAAACAGAATGATGATGTATGTTCCACGTGGATTTGGTCATGGATTCATCACCCTTGAAGATCATACAGAAGCTCTTTACATGGTCTCCGAGTTCTACTCTCCAGAACACGAGAGAGGTCTTTGTTTTGATGATCCGGCATTAAAGATCACATGGCCTATTCAACCGACTGTTGTCTCTGATAAGGATCGGCAACATCGCGCATTTGACTTGAAGTATCATGTCTGAAAAATGCAACAATCTCCCCTGTTGTGCTGATTACAAAGGGAATTATGAAGAGGTGACAAGCTACTTTGCAGTAGAAAAAGTCCCTTTTCAGATTATTCCTGGTATAACGAAAGGGTCAAGAACACGCTCAAAATTGGCCGTGCGCGGCACGAGTCAAAAGCCCCTGATCGGATTATTCTACCCTGGAACCCATGAGGTTTTTGAAATCCCTTGCTGCATGCTTCAATCAGATAAAATCAATCAGGTTGTTCAACTGATCAAGCAATGGATTACAACAAATCACATTCAGCCTTATTCAGAAGCTGGAAATACAGGTTTAATACGCTATATTCAATGCATTCTTGAAAGAGAGACATCCACTGTTCAGATCAGTTTGGTATTGAATACAACTTCCAAGCCAAAGGAATTTGATCAAGCGATTCAAAATCTCATCCAAAGGTGTCCTCCTGATTTTCTGCATTCGATTTGGCTTAATTACAACCCAAGTGTCGTCAACGTGATCTTTTCTTCTGATTGGGAGCACTGTTACGGAAAAAACTGGATCGAAGAAAAGATTGCCGGTGTACCTGTCTGCTATCTACCTGGATCGTTCGGCCAAGCAAACTTAAGTAGTTTTGAAAAACTGATCTATTCGATTAAAAAGACGATTCCCTCATATAAAAGAGTGGGAGAGTTCTATGCCGGCGTTGGCATTATTGGCCTTTCAGTAGCCGATCAGTCCCGTTCTGTTATTTTAAGCGAGTCCAATCCAGATTCTAAAATCTGCTTTGATGAAATGGCGAAGCGCCTTCCAGAAGCAATTAAAGACAAAGTTTCCTATCGCCTCTCTAAAACAGAAAAAGTCCTCGACATCCTGGATGAGATCGATGTGGCCATTGTCGATCCTCCAAGAAAGGGTCTTGATCGCTCTTTCATTTCCGCTATATCACGGTCAGAAGTAGAAAATTTGATCTATGTCAGTTGCGGCTTTCCCTCCCTCATGCGCGATCTTGCCCTCCTTAAAGAAAAAGGATGGAAAATTCGAAAAGCCGAAGGTTACCCCTTCTTCCCTGGAACTCCTCATATTGAGACTCTTACATTTCTAGAAAGATAGAGGTTTCATTCTCTTTGCCGGCTGTTTGCGAAAATCAAAGCTGCGGATGCTGTTTCACGTAAGGTCAGAGGAATTAAGGCGGGAAATTTCATTGCTGTCATGCAACGTATATTGGTGGGGTATTTTCCGGTAAAAAATGGTTTTAAAAATGTGTTCATCAAGCCGGATGTGATGGAAGAAACGACTACTCCTGCTAGTACAGGAATCTTTGAATCGTGTCCCAAAGCTTTGACGCAATGATCCTGGGCAATAAATCCTGGTAGAAGACAAGAATTGGAAAGAAAATTCCTTAAAAAAAAAGTGGTGTGGACCGTGGGATCTACTGAACCTTTGCAGACAAAGTGAAATGTTTTGCTAAAAGAAAAACAACTTTGACGGGCATTTGCAAGCAAAGATAGAGGTAAAATAATGTTTTTAACAACAGCTGTACGAAAAAGCCCGTAAGAATCTGAGCCAAAATAATCGATTCCTTGTAAAGTCGCAAAAATACCGGTCAAACAATACGACAGCCGGCATATGGATCCTGAAAAAAGCTTTCGCAGACCAATCATCTTGATTGTTTTATTATATGAGCTAAGCGTCTGATTATTCAGATGAGATAAAATCCGACGGACAGCCAGGCATTCAGCTGGGATTGTACTAAAAGCAAGAAAAGCGTGCTGATCGGTGGTGGCATCATGAGCGCCACCCTGGGCACACTCCTCTCCGAAC
>CAZOAX010000295.1:0-3208 GCA_964577735.1 uncultured bacterium | reverse complement strand
TCATGAAAAACTCCAAAATAAATTCTGGAAAGGAAAAACCGGCATTTTACCTATCGACACTCTGATCAAAAGCGTCTATCAGACAGGATACTGCAATCATATTGAACGGCTCATGGTGCTAGGCAACTTTTTATTGCTAACGGAAACATCGCCAGAAGAAATTTATAAATGGTTTATGGGATTTGTGGATGCCTATGATTGGGTGATGGTGCCAAATGTGTATGGGATGAGCCAATATGCCGATGGGGGTGTCATCATCACCAAACCCTATGTCTCCTCCTCCAATTACATCTTAAAGATGAGCAACTACCCCAAAGGTGAATGGACTGACATCTGGGACGGGCTATTCTGGCGTTTCCTGCAAAAACACCGAGAATTATTCGCCACCAACTACCGCACCTCAGGATTAATGCAGAACCTAAATAAAAAAGAAGGCAGCATTACTCCAAAAATTCAAAAAGCCGAAGCCTGGCTTATCGAATATAGAGCTTAAGTCAATACAAAAACAAGCGCAGTGGAATTATGAACCGTCTTCTCTTATTTTTCGTAGTTTTTTTATCGTGGGTCCCTATGAATAGTTATGCAGAAACATCTTATTTAAAAGACCTTGAAGATCAAGGCTATTGCGTGATTCCTAATGTGCTTTCACGTGATGAGGCTGAAATCCTCTATACTAGAGTCTGGCATGAGTTTATTGAAAAGGCGTGGCCAAAATGCAGAATGAATGAGCGGAGCAATTGGGAAGAAGAGTTTCCTATACAAGACACATATGGGATCTTTAAGGGTCGCGCCGGACAAATTCAAGTGATGTGGGATTTAAGACAGGATCCTCGAATTGTGGAGGTATTTGCAAAGCTGTGGAACACATATGATCTTTATGTCAGTATGGACGGACTTTCATTCATGTGCCCTCCTGAAATAAGGAATGGCGGTTTTAAGCCATGGCCTCATGTGGATGTGTCCCGTGATGATCCCTATACTGTTCAAGGACAATTTCTCTTCGAGGATTCTTTTGAGGGAGATGGCGGATTTTATTGCATTCCGAAATCGCATCTTCGATTTGATGAGTTTGCTTCTCAGCTAACTGAGAGTTATACTTTTAATAATGAGTTCCTCTCCCGATTTTTTAGCGATTATGCAACAAAGCATGTAACAGCACCTCGGGGTTCGCTGATCATTTGGGACTCAAGGACGGTTCATTGGAATCAATACCCGAAAAAAGAACGGGAAAATCCCAGGGTCAGAATGGTAGGGTATTTACTTTATGAGCCAAAATCAAGACTGACAGAGAAAAAAAGACTTCTTAGAAAAGAAGCCTTTGAAAACGGAGTTACTGTGGGTACTGACTCTTCCTCGGTGCCTGAGAAATATCGCGAAGATCCGAACTACATTCTGCCAAAAGTTCAACTCACTGAACTAGGTGAATCTTTATTGGGTTTCTAGCTATACTTGATCGCAAATCAATACAAACACAAGAGATAAAAATGGGCTATGTTGTAGAAAAATCCAAGGAAAAGTTTTTTATTGGCTTAGCACTGAGAACGAATAACGAAGAGTGTTCCGTAGCAATGCCGGCTCATATGGACAGGTTTTTTCAGGAAAGCGTTCCCGCAAAAATTCCAAGCAAGATCAATGGGAACATCCTGGCACTTTACACCGACTATGAGGGTGATTTTACCAAACCCTATTCGTGGATAGTTGGTTACGAGGTGGCAAATTTAGATGAGGTACCTGAAGGACTTGCAGGCAAAGTGATCCCTGAGTCAAAGTATGCAGTATTTACAACCGAAGGTGAGTTTCCGCAAGGGTTGATCGCTGTCTGGCAAGAGATTTGGCAAGCAGGTCTACCCCGCGCCTATACCAGTGATTTTGAAGTTTACCCTAGTGATTTTGACCCTGTGCAAAGACCTGAAGTAAAAGTTTATATTGCAATAGAGTAGGTTATGGAAACGATTCAATATGATGATTTTCTGAAAGTGGATGTACGTGTAGGGACGATTTTGCGAGTAGAGGATTATCCAGAGGCTCGAAAGCCTGCCTACAAGCTCGAAATTGATTTTGGAGATCTTGGGAAAAAGCGATCCTCAGCTCAAATTACACAACATTACAGCAAAGAAGAGCTTGTCGGCAAGCAAGTGATAGCTGTTGTGAACTTTCCGCCCAAGCAGATTGGCAAGTTTATTTCAGAAGTGCTTGTCCTCGGCCTGCCGGATGATAATGGGAATGTTGTACTCTTAGAACCAACGGAAAAAGTACCAAATAATGGAAAGTTACATTAGGCAACATAAAAATGAACTTTAAAAAAATTATTAAAGCCATATTCAAAACAATTAAATACACTTTAATTGCATATATTGCATGGATAGTTGGCGTTTCAATTTTTCTTGTAGTCATAACCCGCAAGCATTCTGCTGATGAATACATAAAAGTTGAGAGTATCAATCTCCTATACTCACCTATTGTGAATAGACAATTTGAGACGATTGTTGAAACTTGTTTATTGCAGTATAAAGGTTCTGACAATTGGCATTTGAACAATGCAGATCACTTTTTAAATCGTCACGATATTCACAAAAATTTGATCAAGCTTGAAAAAGGCCTTAAGTTCAGAGTCGTTAAAGCCTTCAAAACACGCCCTAAGACCGGAGGTGACTTGAGCGGATCCCCGTATGTCGTCGCTGAAATTACCATTGATCAAACCGTTATACATGCAGACGCAAAAGAGCTTTTTAAAGGTTCTGGAGCATATGACAAGTTCCCGATTGAACCAAACCCTAATTTTATTATTGAGATAACAGAAGACACCAACAACTAAGCCTATTGTCCAGCAAGTCGCTCTGCTTCTTCAAATGTCTCTATGTGAAGATCAATTAAATTGTCATTTTCATCACGAGTGTTATAAATTACTTTATTACGCAAACCAATAATCATAATAGAGTCTAAGCTACCAGTAGTTTTCTGATTTTTAAAACTAATTATCAAATCTACATGCTTCACGGTGGCCGGATTACTAGAAAGATATTTCAGCAAACAATCATCCTGATTCATCATCTTTATCATTTTATGGGCAATTTCAACTGCAAGTTTTCTACCACTCACTACATCACTGCTGTAATCAGCTTGATATCTTAACATGATATCTTCAATTTTCACCGGAAAAGATGCACCTGAACCAAAAAGATGCAACTTATACTCATGAGAAATCTCT
>CAZOAX010000294.1:1839-3216 GCA_964577735.1 uncultured bacterium | reverse complement strand
ACAGGGTCGTTAAAAACACTTTAAATTGGTCGAATTGCCCCGATTTGACTTGAGGATCCTGATCGATGCCCACTACATACCAAATACCAAAAAAGAAAAGAGAGGAAAGGATGATCAAAGCTCCCCAGGCTTGAGAGGCCTTTAGCTGCATACGCGTGAGGAAATAGAGAAGGAAAAAAAATGCAGATGCAAGGAAAGCCAAGCTCTTGGGCGCAAACAAACCGTGATTTCCGTCTGATGGAAGGAAAAGACCCACGACAAGAAGCATAAGGAAACTGTAGATGACAAATGGCTGAATCATAATAATATACCGATCAACGATACGCTATTTTAGATAGGAAGCCAATGGAAATTATAGAAACTGAACTGCCGGGCGTCATTTTAATACGTCCTAAAATATTTGAAGATGCACGCGGTTTTTTTTACGAAAGTTATAATAAAGAAATGTTTGAAAGACTTGGAATTAAAGAAACATTTTTTCAGGACAACCACTCCCGCTCGATTAAAAATGTTTTAAGGGGCTTGCATTACCAACTAGAGCAACCCCAAGGGAAGCTTGTCAGAGTGGGGAGAGGGGAAGTGTATGATGTGGCTGTCGACATGCGACAAAGCTCGCCTAATTTTGGTAAATGGGTCGGCATGCATTTATCTGCTGAAAATCATTTGATGGCATGGATCCCACCAGGCTTTGCGCATGGGTTTTTAACTTTATCAGATGAGGCACATGTGCTTTATAAAGCAACAGCTCCTTACGATAAAGAGTCTGATCGATCGATGCTCTGGAATGATTCTGAGATCGGGATCAAATGGCCAATTTCAGATGCCCCTTTGCTATCTGATAAGGATGCAGCCGGCAAATTATTCAAGGATGCTGACTGCTTTTTGTAACATTTGTTCAATTGAGGCCAATTGACTTTGCGGCGAATACTTATTCAAGCAATAGCGATTGGCCTTTTCCTTTAGTTCTGGATGAACTTTTCCTGCATAAATAGCTTTGATCGTGGGATACCAATCTCCTTCTTCGCAAAGATAGCCTGTTTTTTCATGTTCAATATTATGTTGATAAACATGCGTCGGTGTGGCAATTGTGGGGGTGCCAACGATTGCGGCTTCGAAAAATTTCAGTTCTGATTTGCAGTTGGTAAATTCGTTGTCGACAAGAGGTACTAGATTGATATCTACAGAGGCGATTTTCGTTTGAAGGGTTACAAAGTCCACAAATGGAGTGTGAGAGATCTGCTTCTTTTTGACAAAAGGCTTTAGAAATGCGGGAAAGTCCATAAACCCTGCGACTTCTAGATGCATGTCGGGAAACTCATGAAGTAGTTTGGCAAGCTCTGGTGCGATTTTAGCAAAATCATTGGCATGAGAAGGAGA
>CAZOAX010000294.1:0-1829 GCA_964577735.1 uncultured bacterium | reverse complement strand
AAAATAGCCTAGTGTGAAGTTTTTCTTTTTAGGTTTATTATTAAATAACCAGGCAGATGCTTCAATCTGCTCCCGATTAAGGAAGTTATTCACAGTAAAATTCGGGGTTTTAAAGGCTTGATATAGTTGCTCAGAAATGTATTCATTGGTTCCAATAGTTCCATGGCATTTTTTCCCAAGTTGAAAAAGCCTGGATGAATGAGCAAACCAATGGGAGATCTGATCGTCCCGAAAGGACACGTTCAAGGTGTTCATGACAAGCGGAATTTTTTCCGGATTAAAGATTAGATCATCGATATCAAAAAGAACAGGAATTTTATTGGCTTTAGCTTGTTCGATGAAGTGGTCCAATGCAAAGGACCAGCGAGTACGGCAGAATACGATCAGAGAAGTTTTGGAAAAAAACGGAATCAGTTCCCGGATCTCATTTTCAAAGAAGTAATGTCCTTCCCAACTCTCACTTCCCTCAAGTGATTGACACATATTGTAGACGCGATAACGGAATGTACTGGAATCTGGTTTTTCGTAGATGTAGATTACATTTTTTTTATCAGACGAGATCAATTTTTGTAGCCGAACAGGCAGTGAAGTATTCCAGGGGGGATTAAAACTTTTTTTTCTTGAAAAAAACATTATTTATTCTCGTCCATATATTGCAAGGTTTCTTCCAAATTGTTTTCTTTATAGCGTTTGGAACGGCGGATTGGATCTTTCGCCAGTTGAATGGCCTCTTTCAATTCATCCTCTTCATCAATTGACAAGACCACACCGCCGGACGCCAAAACGTCGTTTGCTATACTTGAGTCAGTGCAGATGGCAAGGTCAACTGTTTTTATGAAGTTAAGATAATCTTCATAGGTCATTTTTCCGAGAAACTTTGGTTTTACGCCAATGGAGAAAACGAGCGGGGGTTTGTGTTCCCCGGAAATGTAAATGTCCCATTCTTTTGCATTTAATACTCCACGTGTCAAGGCTTCATCCAGTAGTTTTAATCCCGCGAGATCAGGCAAAAATAATGTATATTTTTGCTTCATTTGAAATGCATCCGGAGATGGCTTGTGGAAAGCTAAATTGTTAATAAAACGTCCTTTCGGATTTTTCAGGGCATTTTTATGGCGGTAAGATGAGCAAGGTTCTAGAATAAAATGGAAAAAGCTCGGACGAAGATTAACGCTTTGGATTGCTTCAGAAGACCACCATGAGGTGGCCATATAGATGTCCTGATCAGATGTTTCAAGGCGTGCCCGTTTCCATGAGAGCGCGCGATCGTAATCGGAAAAGAATTCTACTTTTTTAGGCGCAGGGATGTTATGGACTTTAAGAATGTTAAAATAATAGTGAGGCTCAGTTTCTTTTGCCCTAGATATAATTCTCAATGGAATATTTTGTTTATTGGCAAAAAGGGTGGCTGTCATTAAAGGTGCGATGTAGCCATTTGCAAGATCATCCAGGACAATGTTTAAACGGGGGGTTGTTCTTTCGATTTTGAGCGAATCGATGGGCATGGCATGCGGCCAGGCCTGATTGAGCACATCCTGTACTTTGATTTGTTTCCATATGTTTTTATTGACCCAGGCTTTAGTGATCAAAAAACTTTGCATGCGCAATTTAAGCATGAGTGCTTTTAAGCCATGATCATGGTGGAATTGTTTGATCTTCTTGGAAATGGAAAGGATCTGATGAATCATGCAATATTCCTTAAAAAGGGCGGTTCTGGAAGAGGTAAGGGATAGTTTTTTTTGCACTTTGTCTTGAAAAGCCATGGACAAGATAGACCCATTTCCTCTTCAAGATAGTCATTTCAGGGGCTTTTAAAAAAAGTGTAAGCG
>CAZOAX010000293.1:0-3227 GCA_964577735.1 uncultured bacterium | reverse complement strand
AAAAAAAAAAGCTCGACCCACAGTAATTTACGGGCCCTTTGTCCACTTAAATTCCTTTGTTGTTTTTCTTTCTGGGCGACCCCCCGCCCCTGCGTCTCTGCGTTATTTATTATCTTTCAACTGCAGTTATCTCGTGCGTAACATGAGTGAATTACTTTTGGGCTTCGATGAGGGTGGCGATGCCGCCTGTGAGGGGGCGGATGGTCACTTTGCGAAAGCCGGAATTGAGCAGGAGGGCTTTGAGTTCATCTGGCTTAGTGAATGTTTGCACGCTTTTGGCAAGGTAGGCGTAAGCGTCCTTTTCCTTTGTAAGGATGCCTCCAAGGAGGGGCAGGAACTTTTGTAAATAGATGTTGTGGAAGAATCGGAGGAGACGGTTTTTAGGTGCAGTCAGCTCAAGGATTGAGAGAGAGCCATTTGCTTTGAGGACACGGAAGGCTTCTTTGAAACAGGCTTCTGGTTTTTGGACGTTGCGAATCCCGTAGGCGATGCTGACAGCGTCGACTGATTCCGTTCCTATAGGCAGAAAGGTGGCGTCTGCTTGAATGAATTGCAGTTGATGCCCTTTAATGAGGTGGGGGAGTCGTGTGGCGTTTTGTCCTTCGAGCATCTCTTCGCTGAAATCGATGAAGATGGCTTTTTTCGGTGCTTTTTGTTCGTCGAGCCAGCGGTAGGCAATTTCCCCGGTGCCGGAACAGATATCTAAAAGGATGTCGTCAGCTTGGATGGAACGGGTAAGTTTGCGATTCCAATACTTATGAAGCTGAAAAGAAAGAACACCATTAGTAAAGTCGTAGTGTTTGGCAATTTTTCCAAACATCGATTGAATGACTTCCGGGTCTTTGTTTTTAATCATCATTTGATTTTTTCGGAGTTCGTAGTATTGCGACATGAATCATCCTTATTTTGTGAAGGGACTCTTTTAATAGAGTCCCTTTTAAATCTTTTCCAGCCAAGGGATAATGTAAATAATGCAGCCAAGATTAGCAAGGTTGCAATGATTGTACTTAAGAAAAGAGCACTCACTCTTCATCATCCTCAAAATCAGCATCGTCTACATCGTACTCATCTTCGTCATCTTCCTCGTCATCATCAGCGGACATGTCGATCTCAACCGGTTTTGCAACTGGTTTTACACCTTTTTTAACGCCGGTACGAGCCAGTTTAACAGGGATGAAGTCGACCCATATTGGAGAGCTCCAGGCCATATGGCCATCTTCCTGCGTAACGCGGATGTAGTAGTAGACAAATGGCGGCTTTTTGTCCTTTGCTGAAATGGCAACTTTTTCAAGTGGCACCATGTCATCATAGGCAAAGTCCATTGAATAGCCTTCTTCAGGTTCATAGGTATGGATAGTGGTCCCGTTTCGAACGATTTCCACCTTGACGATTGGGGCTGTTCCTGCAACATAACCGGTTAGGTGACGATTGATCATCAGGCCGGGTTTATCCTGGGTGGATAGCTCTTTACCCATGCCTTGACCTGCTAAGTAGAGGCCTACGATAATGCGTTCGCCTGTAGTGGCATAGCAGGATCTTTGAAATAGTGCATCGCTTATACTGTGACGGTTATGTTCAGATGCGATGACTGCTGTAAGTCCTGGTGGATATTGTTCCTGTCCATCATCAAAGAAGTCTGCATAAATGCCCCGGTCATCAAGCCCTCCTGCCACAAAGCCAAAACGGCAATTGTTCTGCAGGGCTTTTTGGATGGATCCTTCAGGGCTTTCCTGTACACCTTTTTTACCGGCTGCAGCAATAGGTATCGGGTTGCCATCTTTCTTAGATTTTTCAGACGATCCCCAGGAATTATAGATCTCTACGACACGTTCAAAATCAGGGTCCCAGGATTTGAAGTCAAATTCATAACCTTTACCCATTGTGAATGAGGGAATAGAGAGGAAATCTTTTGGCGATGCGCTCTTGTAGAGTTTTTCAAGCGTATTGATCTTGCTGTCTTTTTTGCGTAATAGCTGCTTTGCCTCTTTAAAAGGAATAATCTGTCTGATCCCTTCTTTATGGGCAGCTCCGGCCCACTGAACACCGTGAAAAGTGATAAAACGATCGTCTTCATTGAACTCGGTTGTGTTTTGCACAATCGATTTCCAGACTTCAGGTGCATCTTCAGCATTTTCAAAAGGAGAGGAGGCAAAGAAATTCAATGCTTTTTCATCGCGGAAGTGTCTTAAGCAGCTATCAATATTTTCTGTTGAGTCATATCTTTCTGATTCCCCATGCAACAGCCCCCAAAAGAGGTGCTTGGCATTATCATCAAAGCACTTGATCGGAGAGGATCTGAATGTTTCTTTCGTGTGCGGGTTGAGAAGTTGAATGGTGTAAATGCCAGCTTCATTGAAATATAGATTAGGTAAACTGATAAATCCAGTTTCAGGAACAAATAGTTTCCAGCTTAAATTTTCACGCAAGTTCTCGTATGAAAGGATCACAAGGGTATCTGCTGGAGCATTATTGGTCAGGTTTCCAAATTCATCTTCAAAGCGCAAAATGATGTCGAATCTTTTGTTTTTTGTTACAAAAGAAGGTGTCAGCAAGCGGATCACTTCAAGCTCATTTCCCCGAATATCCATTGTAAAGACTTCAGGCTCAGAATATTTACCTTTTCCAGAAAGATCTATAAAGAGATGAAAAGGGCGTCTTCGCTGGGTGTTTTTCTGCGCTCTTGATCCGTTTTGCGTCATTTCTTTTGAAGTCAGCTTCGGTGAGCCGACAACAATCGTGATCTCAGATCCGGCTTCAACTTCACTTGGTAAAACAAATTCATAGGCAGGATTAACGCTGTTTTTAAGCTCGATTTCCTTGCCTGCGATAACTTTTTTATTTTCCAAAAGAACATAGATGACATTCGATGTTTTTTTGAGGTTGGCCTGAGGGGCTTCCCAGTCAATATCTCTTCCTGAGCTTAAAAGATCAAATTTTAATTTAGTCCCTTTAGGGAGATCTATAGAAGGAGTATAGATAAATTTCCAAGTGGATACTTCTCCAGCCATGCATTGGGATGGTTCACAATAACAGATCGATCTTCGCATAAGAGGTGTCCTTTAGAAATGGAATTCATATTTGGGACTATTATATTCATGTTACATTGCGTAGTCAACGACTCGTTTTTCACGGAGGAGGGTCACTTTGATTTTTCCGGGATAATTCAGTTCTTTTTGAATTCTATTAGTGAGGTTTTTGGCAAGCAGGGTCATTTCATCATCGGTCAA
>CAZOAX010000292.1:0-3227 GCA_964577735.1 uncultured bacterium | reverse complement strand
TTAGAATGGATGCTTTAATTAGTCCAATTTATTTTAAAGGTTTTCTTATGCTCGGCTTCATGCGCAAACATCAAAAGTATTTTTTTGTTCTGATTACGATCGTCATCGTCATTTCGTTCTCCTTCTTCGGAACCTACAGCACGCTTGCTGGTAATTCTATCCATGAGCAAACAGCTTTTACAACAGTTACTGGACAAGCTGTACCAAGACAAGATCTTGAAGAAATGGCCATGTTCATTGGGACAGATTCCGAAGACAAAAAATTATTTGGAGGAGTTTGGGGGCCTAACTTTTTAAATGACGGTCTGATTAAAAAAGATTTTTTAGAGACAGGTCTTGCTGAGATCCTCATTGAATCTTATAAACAGGATTTAAAAAGCGACTTTCAACTGCGATCGCAAAAAGAAAGCCGGTTTAAGCCTTACGTGCATCCTCAGGCTCAGTTTGTCAGCAGTGCTAATGCGTGGAATTATTTTTCTCCTGAGCTTCCAGCAAATCTTTCAAGCTTGCAAAAGGCTACAAATCCATTGGACCAGGATGCGATCAACGCGCGAATTCAATTGTTTTTAGCTGAGCGTAAATTCCCATCCCCTTATTTGAAGCAAGTGCTTCGTTATCAAGAGTCTCAACTGAATTGGGTGGAAAAAGACCCATCGCTTGATTACCAGGATTTATCTTTATTTGGTTATCACACAGTGGATGACTGGTTCGGTGGACGATTTGTTAGATTGATCAGCGAGTTTATATTTAACGCAGCAGAAATTGCTGAGCAAAAAGGGTATAAAGTTTCAAAAGATGAAGCACTTGCTGATTTAATGAGAAATTCTGAGATCAGCTTTAAGGAAAATAGAGGCAATCCTCAAAACACAGTTGCCAATAGTACTGAATATTTTGATCAGCAACTGATGAGAATGCGTTTGGATAAAACCAAGGCTGCTAAAATCTGGCAAAAAGTCATGCTGTTTAGAAGGCTCTTCCAAGATGAAGCAAGTGCTGTATTTGTAGATCCAGTGGCTTACACAGCTTTCAATCAATACGCAAGCACAGGTGTTTCTGGAGATATTTACCGTTTGCCAGAAGAGCTTCGTTTCAGTGATTTTAAAACCTTGCAAAGATTTGAAACCTATTTAGATTTGGTTTCGAAAAGAAGCAAGGAAGAAAAATCTTCTCTGATTGCTCCAAAAGAATTTTTGACAGTCGCAGAAATTTCTAAAAAAGCGCCTGAGCTCGTACAAAAGCGTTATTATTTAGAAGTTGCGAACATCAATAAAAAAGATTTACAGGCTAAAGTAAGCGTCAAAGAAACACTTGCGTTTGAACTGGATGAGAAGAATTGGTCTAAGATCAAGGCTCAATTTCCCGAATTGGGAATTCAAAAAGATGTGGCGTCCTCAAGCCAGCGCCTTGATGCAATTGAAAAGCTGGATGGAATGACCCGCTTAAGATTGGATCAATTTGCAAGAGAACAGATCATTGCTATGCATCCCGAATATTTAGATGCAGCGCTTGAAAGTGCTCCTGCTAAGGCTGTGCATGTCAACCTTTCTCTACGTGGTGCAAATTCCACTTTTGATGGACTTGTTCAGGGAAATGAGTTAATTGCCTTGCTGGATAAAGCTCCATTGAATGAAGAGGTTCCTGAATTGAAGAAGCTCTCATTTGATAAAGAACATTATTATAGAGTTAAAGTTCTTGAGAAATCTCCCGAGCTTGAAATTCTGACTTTTGCGGATGCCAACAAAGGAAATATGCTCGATTCACTTGTTGATCAAGCCCTTGAGATTGCATACGTTACATTAAGAGCAGATGATCCTGCAAGCTATCAAAATGCTGATAAGTCGTGGAAGCCCTATGATCAAGTAAAAGATAAAGTTGCCTTGGCTTATTACAAAAATACTTTGGATAAGATCAAAGCCCAACTAAAAGGGCGTAGCGATAAAGATAAATATCAGAGTTTGGATGGAGAAAGACTGGCTTCATATCGGTTTGTTTCATGGGGAGAAGATCTTCTTAAGAAATTTAAGAAATCACCTGAGAGTGCCGAAAAACTGACGCGCTCATCTGATGTACCGGCTAACTTTTCCAATCAATTTAATTGGATCAAGGGATCGCAAAAAATTTCTAAAAAGACGGCTGGTCAGCTCCCTGGTTCTGAAAAGATCCTTACTTTAAAAGCCAATGACTGGTCAGACACGATCCTATTCCCTAATGGAGATTTGTACTTTGCCTATATTTCAGGTGGCATTAATGAAGAAGGATCTGATGAAGTTCTTCAAAACCAAGTTAAACGTGCGCGTTTCTTACTTGGAAATGATGTGCAAAGAACGTATCTACATTCAATCATCCCTTTTTTAAAAGAGAAACAAGCCATATCTTTTGACTATAACTATGCAGGAGATTTATCGGTTGAGCCAGAAGAGGTTTGATGTTTGAAGATAACTTCATTCCAATTAGTCCCTTAGCGCTATTTCATGTACAGGCAGCATGTTTGTATTTGGATCCTAAAAATGAGAAGGCAATTCAAAACAAAGAATTTGCACTGCCTTCTCTTGAAAAACTGACGCAGGAAGATACTTTTGCTAAAGTGAATATGGGCTGGAATAAATCCGGCCTTTTTTTTTACTGCGAAGTCAATTCTCCCTTTCAGGATGTGTCATATCCTAATATTGCTCAAGGAGATAGCCTCGAGCTTTTTATTGATACACGTGATGTCAAGACAAGCGGGTTTTTGACAAAGTTTTGTCATCATTTCTTTTTTCTTCCTCAAAGTATTGACTCACACCAAGCTGGTGAAATTACTCGGTTCAGAACGGAAGATTCTCATGAGCTTTGTGACCCAAAAGAACTCCAAGTTTCCAGTGAGTTCAAAAAAAATGGATATAATTTAAATATTTTTATTCCCTCTCAATGTCTACATGGATATGATTCTGACCAGTTCGATCGTGTAGGTTTTACCTATCGAGTGAACCGCTGCGGTAAACCATCTCAACACTTTTCTGTGTTATCCGGTGAATTCAAGATGGAGCAGCAACCATCTTTATGGAGCAGCATCAACCTTGTCAAAGAAAACCTCCCTATACGAAAAACATCACGATCTAAAGGCTAAATTCGTTTCATTTGCCGGATGGGAAATGCCCTTGTACTATAAAGGGATTCATTCTGAAGTTAACGCTGTTAGAACTGCAGGCGGTCTTTTTGATGTTTCTCATATGGCCAGGATCACTATC
>CAZOAX010000291.1:2657-3251 GCA_964577735.1 uncultured bacterium | reverse complement strand
ACAGGGGATTCAGAGCCTTGAGAATTTTCCTATGTTGCTCTCCACTTGACATGATGAGATTGCTCCAGCCAAAACAAATACGGGCAAATGTATCCCATCCATGCCCACCCTTGATTTTTTCAGAATAACGTGGATACTTAAGAACTTCTTTATCACGCTCAGAATCAGTGGAGACAACAATCGTCCCGGGCCATGCCACTGTGAATGATGCCATATTTTTATCTTGAACAAGAGCTTCATCAATTAATGGCCAAAGCCTGCCCTGAATCAGTTGCCAGGTTGCTGAAATAATCCCGCGACTACTTGGAGTAGCTATGTCGCGTGGAGTACGTAAACTTGTTGGTTCCATGAATATACCTAAATTAATGAATCCATTATAAAGACACACATGAATAAAATACTATTTGCTTTTGCTTTATTTTTTGGAACTTTGAATGGTGGCCATCCTATTTCTACCAACAATCCCGAGGTGCAAAGATTATTTGATCAGGGGTTAAATGCTCTCTATGGGTTTAATTACGATCTTGCGTTCATAAACTTTAAGAAAGCTTCAGAAATAGAACCTGACCTTGCGATGGCCTATTGGGGAATGGC
>CAZOAX010000291.1:0-2647 GCA_964577735.1 uncultured bacterium | reverse complement strand
CTTGGGCAAAATCTCAATCAGGACATGAAGCCAGAAAATAAAGAAAAGGCTCATAACTATGCAAAACAAGCTCTATCGCAAACTTCAACAGATCATGAACGTCTCTACATCCAAGCACTTTTAGAGCGCTATAAAGGCACTGGTTATCGCGATGCGATGAAAAAGCTTGTTGAAACCTACCCTGATGATCTAGATGCAGCGACCTTATACGCAGAAAGCATACTCGATTTAAATGCTTGGAACTACTGGAATGCAGATGGCACACCAAAAGATGGAACAGGGGAAGTCACAGACCTATTGCAATCTGTATTAATCCGCGATCCAAATCATTTAGGAGCTAATCACTACAGCATCCACGTTTGGGAGGCCTCGCCCACACCCGAAAAAGCCTTAATGTCTGCCTACAAGCTAACAGAACTCCCGCTTGAGGAAGGGCATTTACTGCATATGCCATCCCATATCTTTATCCTGACCGGAAATTATCAGGAGGCGATAGCCGCAAGCAATAAAGCCATTGAAGCGGACAAAAAATACATTCAAAAGTATGGCCTGGAGGGGGATTATCCACTCCATTATCTTCCGCATAATTATAAAATGCTTGTACGCGTCTACATGCTTGCCGGTAACTACGAAAAAGCGATGGAAACGGCCAAAGAACAGATCGCTTTTGCAACGCCTCATTTTAAAAGAATGCCTTATCTCACAAGCACAACCCTAATGCCGATGGAAATCGATCTTTATTTTGAACGTTGGAAGGATTTGCTTGAAATACCATCTCCTCCCGCCTTTGAGCAAGGTTATTGGCATTATGCAAGAGCCATGGCCTACTTAAAGCTTGGCGATCTTGAAAACTATGCTAAAGAACGGAATCTGATGCCTAAGAATCCGCTTTACGATTCTATGCTGGATGGCGCCTTAGCTAAAAGTAAAGGTGACAATGAATCCTACATTAAACATCTGAAGGAAGCTATCGCGATCCAGGATCAAATAAACACGGATGATAGACCGGGATGGTATATTCCAATTGAGATGGAACTCGGATATGCTTACCTGGAGGACAAGCAATTCAAAAATGCAGAAGACGCATTCAAAAAAGTGTTAAAGAGATTTAAGAAAAACTGTAGAGCGATGGATGGCCTCACACAAAGTTTAAAATTTCCTTGAATTTAATATGCTCAAGTACGCATAAGTAAGGGAAAACAAAAGGTCTTAATGATGGATAACTTTGAAGATGCATCGGCAAAAGGGGAACTTGGCCGTAAAATCAGCTTCCTGATCAAAGAACGAAAACTCACTCAAACGCAAGCTGGAGAGCTTTTAGGAATAGATCAACCTAAGATTTCTGCACTACTGAATGGTCGCTTGCGCAGTTTTTCACTTGAGCGTCTGATCCGTTTTTTAAATGAGCTTGGTCAAGATGTCAGCATCATGATCAGCCCTGGTGAATCAGAGCGTGGTTGTACGTGGATTGGAGAAAATTGATAGGAGACAACTCCTTTTTTTGGTAAAATTGTCCACTATGACGACAGAAGAACCAAAAAAATCAATATTTCCCTGGTATAAGGGCGGCTTGAAATTTGAATGCACCGGATGCGGTAAATGCTGCAGTGGGGCTTCCGGCTATGTTTGGGTAAATGAGACAGAGATGCAAGCAATTGCCGATGTGCTAAAAATTTCTTTAGACCTATTTAAGCGAAAATACACCCGGCAAAGAGACAATCACTACTCATTAATTGAAAAAAGGACGCTGAACGGGGATTTTGACTGCATTTTCCTTAAAAACAATCAATGTGAAGTCTATCAAGCGCGCCCCATCCAGTGCAGGACCTATCCTTGGTGGCAGCAAAATCTCAATACAGAAGAAAGTTGGGAGCTTGCGGCACGTGAATGCGAGGGGATCTCAGAAAGTGCGCCTGTCGTTCCTTTAGATTTCATTCAGCATGAAATGAATAAAAATCCTTAGAAGAAAAACACAAAACAACGTATAAAGATCAGAATTTAAAACGAGGTTTTATGAATCTGATCCCAAATCACTATTCTCTACGTCCTTTGCTTTATTCTGCTCGGCATCACCATAACCAGAAAGAAATCACGATCACCCTGCAAGCTGGCAAATTATTCAAAGGCCAGGGCTTTGATCATAAATATATTGAAGAAAAAATAAACGAATGCTTAATGCAAAAGCAACCCTTTATATCCGATTCAACATCAAATGAAGAAGATGAGATGTTGATCGAAGAAGCAATCTTTCTTGCCAGACGATATAAAAACACTACTGATACTTCCAGCCCAATTAAAAAGACTTTACAGCGAATAAAAGACGCGAGCATCCTATTCGAATAGGTAATTCAAACAGAATTGGATGGTAAATTCATTGACATAGCTTGTTACATGATGTTTATAGACCATCCATTCCAATTGAAGGGACGTATCGATTTTTGAAAATGTATGACCGATCCCAATATTTACAGGAATCTGGTGATGGTGATACTGCCAGTCGATCGTCCACTGAGCATTCGTGATCAGGTAGGAGTTCTTTTCAAAGTGATAGATGAGGAAAGGCTGAAAATAAAGCGTATTTTGCTTAGGGCGCTTTCCTTTGAAGGAAATGGGATTTTGAGCAAGGAATCCAATTTGCCACCCTTTA
>CAZOAX010000290.1:0-3267 GCA_964577735.1 uncultured bacterium | reverse complement strand
AGCTACCAAGAACTACCTTGCCTACATCATCACGACCGGTTTTGCCATGTTCTCCATGTTTTTTGGGGCAGGGAACGTGGTATTTCCTTTGGCACTTGGAAAGCATGCGCAGGATCAGAATATTTATGCCATTTTAGGCCTTCTCATTACCGCTGTTCTTGTCCCTTTTCTCGGCCTTTTTGCCATGACGCTTTATGGAGGCGACTACAAGGCCTTTTTTTCAAGAATGGGTACTAAAACAGGATTTATTATCACTCTTGCGATCATGGGGCTGATAGGGCCTTTTGGCGCCCTTCCTCGTTGTATTGCCCTCTCACATTCAACCTCACAGCTATTCTTCCCTGGAATATCCATTCAACTGTTCAGTGCTATTTCATGCCTCATTATTTTACTTTTAACTTTCAGGCGAACAAGCATCATGGATATCCTAGGCAATATCCTGACCCCTTTTTTACTTCTTTCCCTTGGAATCATCATCATTAAAGGATTCCTATACTCCCCTCAAGCGCTTCCACAATCACTCCCCTCTTTTGACGTATTTTTTGCTGGACTAAAGGAAGGGTACCAAACCATGGATCTTCTAGGAGCCTTTTTTTTCTCCTCCGTTGTCATTGCCGGACTAAAAACACATTTCATGGATGATGGTTTAAGCCCCAATAAAAACCTCTTACCAGTAACCCTATGGTCAACATTAGTAGGAGCAGTCTTATTATCTTTGGTCTACATTGGTTTTTCCTATGTCTCTTCATTTAATTCAAGCGCCCTTGCAGGTGTATCTCCTGATCAAATGATCGGTGCCTTGGCCATTCAAATACTCGGGCCTGAAGCAGGCATAATTGCGTGTGCGGCCGTTGCCCTCGCCTGTCTGACAACAGCTATCGCTTTGGCAGCTGTTTCTGCAGAATTTATCCATAAAGACCTGAGCTTTAAACAAATCCCCTACACCCTGGGGCTCATTATCACTCTAATCATTTCTTTCTTCATTTCCACCCTCCACTTTGATGGAATTGTCAAAATCCTCGGCCCCATCCTGGAAATCTGTTACCCAGCACTCATCCTTCTGACATTCCTGAACATCGCCCACAAACTTTGGGGTGTAAAAACAGTCAAAACTCCCGTCTTCGCCCTCTTTGCCCTCTCGGTTGCGACTTACATTTTACTCTACTAAAAACGTTCTCCCCCTATTCTACTGCATGAAGGTTCGTTAAATCGAAGAAAATAAAGATAACGCAGAGGCGCAGCGACGGGGAGACGCAGTGAAAAAACACTTAGTTTTAACGACTTAATTACCCAGAAGAAAGGAACTTTCTTCTGGGTAGAAATTTCTATTACTAAAGGGATGCCTTAGGCATCCCTTTAGTAATAGAAAGATTCTCTCTGCGTCTCCCCGTCGTTGCGCCTCTGCGTTAATATCGCTTTTACTTATTCTTAAATTTAGCTAAGTGAGGGAAAGCATGCACACACGACTTTTCCTTAATAAATAATTAATAGATAGAAGGTTTATAATAGTAGTAACTTCATAAAGGAGTTATCTTATGCCTAAAATCACCGAACTACATACTGTCAGTTATGACAAGCTTGAATTTAACCATGGCGCAAAAATGAGCTATGGTAAGCGCGTTGGTTTTGTCGATTTAACTGACAAGGCCCTTCTCAAGACAAACCCAAGAGACGAGATTGGAAAAATTGGTGTTGCTCGCCATGGCGCCATCAGCAAACTATTCCACTCTACCATCACAGTGAAGGCGCAAAGGGCTAAAGATGCCGGAAATGATGAACCTAAGTACAAAAAGGTCCACTTAAATAAAAGCAGCACGATCAAATGGCTGAATAGTCAACTACCGGACGATAAAAAAGTGACGAAAGACATGTCCAACGCAGAAATCATAGGACGCATTAAAGACCTCGGCACGACTTTAAAAGAAGCAAGAGAAGCAGATGAAGCAGAAAATGCTACGCTTGATAAAAAGACCTATAAAGCCAAGATAACTGACAGCCCGCTTAAAGGAGTCCTTAATAGCATCAGAGCTTCGTTTTGGCACTCCTTCACACGCTTCACCAACAGCTCATGGGGTCGTCTCCGCCTTCGATTTGGTATGCAAATCAAAGAAAAAACAATCGATGAGGCATCGAAAATCCTAGCTGTCGATACTTATAAAACAGCAAAAGATCGAGTCCCGGCATATAAGGATCTTGTCGATGATAACAAGGGTCATAGATTACATAACTTTGATGAAATACCAATCACAAATAAAGATAACTACATAAAACCTGCCCTTAAAGCAAAAGAAGAAGTGAGCCTTTATTTAGATGGTACAATTCCGGATAATGTGAAGCGGGATACATCAACAGGAACAAGTGGTCCATCTACACCATGGTACCGAGGGCCTGATGAGCAAAAACATGTGGAAAAAATGTCCTCCTATGCAGCTAGAGCTATATTAGGAGATCAGCCCTACGTTTTCATAAACGGTTTTGCTGTAGGGCCTTGGGCAACAGGTATTACAGCCACTCTAGCTGCAAGTAAAAACGAGCAAGCCAGTGTTGCCGTTATTGGACCCAATCCTGCAGAGATCTATGCTGCCATTAAAGAATCAGCAAGAGTGCGTGGAAAAGAATATCCAATCGGTGTTGCCGGTTACCCTCCCCACCTTAGAAAAGTGGTGGAGCTTGCCGTTGAAGAAGGATTTCCTCTCCATGAATATAATATCATCGGGGTTGTCGGCGGAGAGTCAATAAGCGAGGACCTTCGAGACCTCATAGTTGAACAAAGAAATGAAGACGGGGATATCAAACGCACAGGGTTCAAACAATGCTACTCCTCTTATGGAGCATCCGACCTTGATATCAACATTGGCTATGAGTCGGATTTTGAGATCGAACTGCGTAAAAAATGCCATAGTGATCCGGCCCTTGCAGAAGATCTCTTCGGAAAAAATGAATTTAAGCCCATGATCTTTCACTACGACCCTCTCAACTACCATATCGAATCAGATGAAGATCATAGATTGTTATACACCTGCGTACGGGATGACCGTATTTCTCCAAGGGTCCGTTACGATTTAGGAGACATAGGAAAAACCGTGCCAGTCAGCGATGTGCTCGCCACATTAAAGAAACATGGGATTGAACTGGAAAACAAGCCCAACCTAAGCCTGCCGCTTCTTTTCATCTGGGGAAGAGCCGGAGCTCTGATCAGCTTTAGAGGAAGCAAAGTAGCACCGGAAAACTTAGGTGAAACAATTCGTAGAGTAGATAGTTCCACCA